>NZ_JAPZSR010000232.1:0-36836 GCF_027531875.1 Microcystis sp. LE19-84.1B
ATAGTTGGGCTTAAGTGGGGAACAAGAGTCGCTCGATTTAGCAGTGGAATTAGCCCTACAATCGGCGTTGTCAAATTGAAAGATGCTCCGAATCAGCACCGGAGCATTGCATCTTTCCTCTTCTGATCTGACAACGCCTAAACTTTGGGAGTGTCAAGATACTTCACCTATGCTAAAAAGGGAAAATTCATCAAATTTAATGACCTCGGAGTCAGGATAACGGGTATCAAAACGATAACTGCTCACGGTTCCTTTTTCTGTATCTAAAATGCTAAAAACCGTCAGATCATTACTGGCAATATAGGGTAAAGGTTGATTAACCCAATCCACTAGAGGAGCAATGTTCGGGATAATTGCTTCTAATCCATTAGGATTGCCGATGGCTGCATAATTTCTATCGAGAGGTACAGGACGTTTTTTATCACCTAAATAAGCACCATAACTATTACCAACGTTAGAAGATTCGAGAAAATTCATACCGTTAGGACTAAGAAAACGATTCCATAAATGAGAATGACCATAAAAAACCAAATTAACCTTAGCTGATTCTAACAAGGGAATTAGATCACGAATAATATAGTCATTTTCTTGGGGATAATCATAACGTACTGATCTAACTTTTCCCGTGGTATCCCGTTGAATTGTCGGCACGGGATTGGTGTAGGGTGGAACGATATTTCCTCCTAGAGTATGGGGAGGATGATGAAACATAACTACTTTATATTTAGCCTCTTGAAATTCTCGACTATTTAACTCTTTTTCTAGCCATTGATATTGAGGACTACCTTGAGCAATTGGCTCAAAAATATGCTGACCATAACCCCAACAATTTGGTCTATCTAAATCTATTTGATTTTCATAATATCTTCCCTTGGCACTGGGTTCTAAATTGGGATTTCTCCAGATATTAGTAACATATAAAACTACTAAACGAACATCGCCAAAGGTTAGAGAATAATATTTATTTTGAGGCAAAGAAAAAATTTCTTCGTAGGTTTCTGTGTTGAAAGCATTATTTTTTAACCAGTTTTCATTAATTGCTGCTGTATCCTCTGCTAGTTGTTTAGCAATAAACTGAGGAATAGCATCTTCAAACTGTTCATTTAAACCTCTGGAAGTAGAAAATCTACCCATAACTTCATGATTACCAATAGCAGGAAATAAGGGAGCATTTTGAATAATTTTCCCCCCTTTATAAATAGTCTTAATACCATTCTTTGTAAGAGGATAATTAGCACGACCTTGTAAACAGGGAAAGAATGCCCCACCGCGAATATCATCAAACCATTCGGAAGCTCGATCGGGTATATTAACTAAATCTCCTGCTAAAAAAACTGCATCTATCTGTCCAATAGTTTCGCTAACTTTTTGCAAATTAGCGGCAGTCATCGGCATTAATTGATGATCGGAAGTGAGCAGAATTTTGAGATTAGTTCCTTTTTTTGGTCTTGGTGTAAGGGTATAAATATCACTTCTAATCGCTGTATTTTCCTGAAAACTGGTGACTTGATAGGGAATCCTTTCCCCGGGATTTAAATCAGTAATTTCTGCCTGATGTCGCCAGATTTCTCGCTCGGTTAAAGATTGATAAGCTTCAAGGGTTCTCGATTTGGTATCTTCTCTAACTCTAGTTAATTTGCTAGTGCGAGCGGGAACCATTTTTTCTAGTTTTTCCCCGTAGCGCACCTGATGACCAGTGCCAAAAAATTCCGTAAACCAAACCACTTGTATTGATGTTTCGGTGGGTAATTGTAAAAAAGGTTCGGTTAAAAGTTGATCCTTGTTCATTGTCGCTAAAAGATAACTAATTATAATTAAAAAAGCTGGGTTAATATAACAACCAGCTTTTGAGATGCTCAAGTTAAAGAGGACTAACAAAACTGTTAACCCATATTAGGGTAATTTTAGTGACAGACTCCCGTGAAAGAATCACCACCATGCTTAACTTTAATGGTGCGAAGATTGTTTTCTAGGGTAAAACTAACTGGTGTTCCTGCTTGACTTTTTCCGCTAAAAGTATTTCTACCTTGGTAGGTAGTGACAGCTAATCCTACCGGCTGCATTTCCGGGGGAGTTGCGGCAGCAAAATTATCAATCGTTACGGTGTTATCGTCTTTGTTAACTACCAAAATTTGCCCTTCCACCACATCGCTAACCGGAGAAACCATTGTCAGTGTCACCGGTTCTTTTTTGTTGATTGAGTCATCATCAATTTCAGAAGTATAAACATAGAGTTTTACTCCTTGGGCGGTTTTGCCAGTTGCCGTACAGATGATACCATCTCCTAGACTAGGCATTTGGGCAAATGTCGGCTGAATTAAGACGCTAGGGACACCGATCAGGGTAGCAGTGGCTAAAAGAGCGGTTTTCGTCAGATTTTTAAGCATGAATTTCTCGGTGCAAGTGAACTTCTCTGAGGTTTTTAGCACATTACCTGTGCTACGAGAAATCAAGATAACACAAAAATTGGCTAGAAATTTTTGTAAAGTGTTGAGTGAGATTCTGGGCTTTTACTGCCATTAAATCGACAAAATAGCGATAAATCAGGGTTAAATGGTAATAACTAGGAGATTGCCTATCTTATCAGCTAATGTAAAACCTTAGACTCTAACTGCTGCTGTTGCCAGAGATTTTGATAGACTCCGGGGACTGCGATTAACTCCTCGTGGGTTCCCATCTGGACAATTTCTCCGCGATCCATCACAAAAATGCGATCGGCAGTGGCAGCGGCCGATAATTGATGGGAGATAAAAATCACGGTTTTTTGGCTTTCTTGGGCGAGATTTTCCAAAATAGCCGTGGCTGTTTGATTATCGACGCTAGATAGGGCATCATCAAGGATTAAAATCGGTGCTTGGATGGCTAAAGCGCGCGCTAAAGAGGCCCGTTGACGTTGACCACCGGAAAGAGTAATCCCACGTTCTCCCACTAAAGTGCCGTATTTTTGCGGGAAATTCTCGATTTCTTCCTCAATTCTCGCTTGTTTGGCCGCCGATGCCACTGCTGGAAAATTCAGCAGCGGATTGCCATAACGGATATTATCTTCAATGGTGGTACTAAATAAAAAACTTTCTTGGGGAACATAAGCGATCGCTTTTCGCAGCTCTTCCAGGGCAATTTGAGTGACATCTTGATCATCAATAAATAACTGTCCCTCGGCAATATTCAAAAGACGGGGAATAGCGTTAGCAAGGGTAGATTTTCCCGACCTGATCGCACCGACGACCGCTACCGTTTCCCCCGGATTAATGGTAAAAGAAAGAGATTTTAAGGCTGGTTCCTTAGCATCAGGATAGAAAAAAGTCAAGGCTTTGGCGGTAATTTTTCCTTGAATATTTTTTAAGTGAATACAATCAGCATTGTCTTTAATTTTAGCCTCAGCTAATAGGATAGTTTCTAGGCGATCAATACTCACTTCTCCCTGTTGGTAGGCAGTAATAGTGAAACCTAATAAAGCAGTGGGAAAAACTAATCTTTCGGCCAAAATTAACAGAGCAATAAAGTCTCCAATGGTGATATTACCCGCTATAATTTGTCTAGTACCGAGGGCAAGTAAGGCCAATAAACTCACATAGGCTAAAGCTTCAATCAGGGGAAAAAGAAAATTACGAGTCTGGACTAAATCTAAATTAGCCTGTAATAATTTGCGATTTCTTTGTTTAAATGCTAGGCGCTCGTTAGCTTCTTGGGCATAGATTTTAATCAGAGTAATACCACTCATATCCTCTTGAATTAAATCGCTCAGATGCGAGAGTTTTTCTTGTACTGTTTTCTGTTGCCGCTGCAGACGACCACTAAATAACTGCACAGCAATTAACATCAAAGGATAGACAGAAATAGCGGCGATTGAAAGGGGAATATGAATCGCTAACATCACGGGCAAAGTTAACCCATAGGCAAAAAAAGTATTAGCCAAACTGAGCAAAGCAAAACCCACCAGACGACGCACATTATCCACATCGCTAGTGGCACGGTTGATTAAATCTCCTGAAGTTTGCCGAGAAAAGTAGGCAGGTTCAAGGGTTAATAAATGCTGAAAGATTTTTTGTTTAATATCGAACTCTACCTGACGACCGATCCCGAATAATAACACTCTGGAAATCATGCGGATAAACCACATAATCGAGGCTAAAGCGACAATTGAAATTAGATAATAAATGATTTTTTGAAAGTCAAAGGATTTACTCAAATCATCGATGCTATCCCGGATTAAAAGCGGTATATAAACACCCAAAAGATTAACAATAAGCAGCGCAACTACCCCCCCAGTTACTATTTGCCAATAGGGACGTAGATAATTTGCTAGTTTTTTAATGCGAGAATAAGCCATATTCAGTTATCAGTTATCAGTTATCAGTGAGCAGTTATCAGTTATCAGTGAGCAGTTATCAGTTATCAGTTATCAGTTATCAGTAATTAGTTATCAATTATCAGTGAGCAGTTATCAGTAATTAGTTATCAGTTATCAGTTAGAACAGGGAAAAGGGGGAATAGCCACCCAAGAATTTTTATTTTTTCTCCTTGTCCTGATTTAGCCTCGGTTTAAGATTAGAACCAGCCTTGGGCGGTTTACCGGGGGCTTATCAATTTTAGCTTGATAGCCGTGCCGCCAGAAGTGAAGATAATCTGGGTCTGGATTGGCATTAATTAACCCTGCTACCTGTTCTCTAGCCATTTCGATGACTGTCGCCGTATCCTGTCCCCAACTGTGTAAACTGGAGGGATTGCCCCAATGATGCTGGAGAATAGTGGCAACCCGCTCGATCACTTGGGGATGAGTGGGGGTAGTGGCACTATAGTCAAGATAAATTTGCATTATTTTACAATCTGAGAAATGAGAGTCAAGACAGGCAGCTATTCTCAGTTTAGCCGTTTAAGAGATTAGAAAACGGGTTTCTTCAAGAAACCCGCTTTCTTAAAGAAAGCGGGTTTCTTAGGTTTCTACCTACTCGTCTAACAGCAGCCCCTTTAACTCTGGAGAGATGACATCTATATCCATCATCATAAATGAACGACAAGCAGCCATCGAGCCTAAAGTCGCGACAATAATTTCCAGATTGGGTAGTGTTCCTTCTCGCCATCCCACATATTCCTGAAAACTGGAGAATTCCCATTCCTGTGGCTGACTCACCAAACCCGCTTTAACTGGATTACAGTGAATATACCTCGACAAATTCAACAAATACTCTGTGTCATTTACGAGAATTGCCTGAAACCGCCCTTGAAACAATGAGCCAACTCGCCCATATCGCCGATTTATGGCTTTGGTATAAGACAGGGAAAAGGCTTGCATTGCCGCAGAAAGCTCGGCTTTTTTCAGCCGTATTAGCAGGTGATAGTGGTTGGGCATCAAGCAATAGGCAATAACATCTAGCGTTTCTACCAGATATTTACGCACCAATCGCAGAAAAAAAAGATAATTTTCTCGCTCAAAGAAGATATCTTCACGGTTATTGCCGCGATTATAGATGTGGTAGTATTGTCCTGCTTGAAAGATATTCTGACGATAGGGCATATTTATCTTATCTCTAGAAAACAGCTTTCTCTGGCTTACTATTCTAAGCTAAGAGAAAGCGGGTTTCTGAGTTGTTGAGAAACCCGCTTTCTGAGTTGTTGAGAAACCCGCTTTCTGAGTTGATGATGAGAAAGCGGAGAAAGCGGGTTTCTGGGTTGATGAGAAACCCGCTTTCTGAGTTGTTGAGAAACCCGCTTTCTGAGTTGATGATGAGAAACTGGAGAAAGCGGGTTTCTGGGTTGATGAGAAAGCGGGTTTCTGAGTTGATGATGAGAAACCCGCTTTCTGAGTTGATAATGAGAAAGCGGAGAAAGCGGGTTTCTGGGTTGATGAGAAAGCGGGTTTCTGAGTTGATGATGAGAAACCCGCTTTCTGAGTTGATGATGAGAAAGCGGAGAAAGCGGGTTTCTGGGTTGATGAGAAACCCGCTTTCTGGGTTGATGATGAGAAACCCGCTTTCTGAGTTGATAATGAGAAAGCGGAGAAAGCGGGTTTCTGGGTTGATGAGAAACCCGCTTTCTGGCTTATACTGAACTTTAGAGGATTTACAGGGGTTAAGTTATGACAGGAATTGAAACAACCATTGTAACGGCATTGACTAATAATTTTATTGGTCAAATGATTAAATCGGGGTGGGAGGGTATTAATAAAAATGAGTTATTGCATAAAGATGTCGGACAGCTTATCAGAGAAGGAAAGTATCTTTTTTTGCGGGAATATACTCAACGTTACTGGGATCGGCACGGCATGATTAAGGTTTTAAAAATGTCTAAGCCGATGGATTTGGAGTCAATTTATATTAATGCCAAATGTTTGGGTAATTTAGTCAGGGATTATTATGATGAAAATTTAGAAAATAAATATCGTGAGAGTAAGCATCGACGGTTTAACTTTAGGGATGATGGTAAAAAAGATGGTTTACTTTTGGCTAATCAAGAACAATATTTAATGGTACTTGGTGATCCCGGCATTGGTAAATCTACATTTTTGCGAAAAGTTGGGCTAGAAGCTCTCAAGGGAAATCAAGGCAGTTATCAGCATCCTCTAACACCTGTTTTACTGGAGTTGAAAAACTTTAAAGAAAACGAGATTAATATTCAGGTATTAATTGAAGAGGAGTTTAAAATCTGTGGTTTTCCCAATGTGGAAAAAAATATTAGCAATAAACTAGAAAAAGGAGAATTACTAATTTTATTAGATGGTTTGGATGAAGTGCCAACAGCTAATGTGAATAATGTAATCGAGAAAATCAAAGATTTTGTAGATAGGTATCATAAAAATCGTTTTATTCTCTCCTGTCGCACTGCTGCTAGAACTCATCTTCAACGATTTACCGATATTGAAATTGTCGAATTTGATGATCAGCAAATTCAAAGTTTTATTGAACATTGGTTTAGTTCGGAATTAGATCGGAAAAATGAGACGGCTAAAAATTGTTGGGAACTGTTGCAAAAAAAGGAGTATAAAAGTGCAAAAGAGTTAGCCCATACACCGTTATTGTTGACTTTTTTGTGTTGGGTTTATGATGACAAGCAATCGTTTCCCACAAATCGCAGTTGCCTTTATCAAAATGCGTTACGAATTTTATTGGAAACATGGTCAGCCGAAAAACGTTTACCTAATCGCGGTTTAGTTTATGAAAATCTCAGTATTGAGCAAGAAGAAATTTTGCTATCTGAAATTGCTTATCAGAATTTTGTAGCAGATAAACTTTTTCTAGAAAAACGAGAAGTTGTTAAGCAAATTAAAGATCACCTTAAACAAAACTTAAATGCTCCGCAACATCTGGACGGAGAAAAAGTATTAAAAACTATTGAAATTGAACAGGGAATTTTAGTAGAGCGGGCGAGAGATATCTATTCTTTTTCTCATTTAACCCTTCAGGAATACCTGACGGCTCAGTATATCTATGATAATGATTTGATTGAAGAAACAGTTAAGAATCATATAACAGAAACTCGTTGGCAAGAGGTCTTTTTGTTAGTGGCGGGTTTGATGCGAGGGAAAGCCGATAAATTGTTATTAGCAATGGAGAAAGAAGCCCATAATTATCTTAAAACGCCCCTCGGTCAAAAATTAGTGCCGATTTTGCAATGGGCAGATGAGATGACTAAAGATTCTGTTGATAGTCCGATTAAACCTGTAGGAAGAAGAGCGCTCGCCCATTGGCTCGTCATCTTCTACACCTGCATCATCTACATCTACAACGTCATCCACATCCCCAACGTCACCGCCATCATCCACAGCATCGTCATCGCCTACGCCTACGCCCCCGAGATCGCCTACTTAATCACCAAGATGTCCTTTACCCCCAAACTCATCGATGAGTTTGTCCAGTTAGTTAACTTATTTGCTCAGGATCGAATTGTTTCTAAGGTTAATTTTTCCCAATTAAGCGCTGATTTAGAAGCTTTCAAACAAATTATTCCTGATGATAAAGCAACTACAAAAGAACGTCAAGAATTTGCTGATCAATTCTTGAAAATGTGGAGTACTGCTTTTAATTTAACGCCTGAATTACTTAATTTATCCCCCAAAGAAATTAGCGAAATAGACAAGCATTATTTTTATATTAATCGCCGGATTCTCGACTGCAAAAAAGTGGCTGTTAATATTTCCCCTACCGTCTGGCAAGAAATCGAAGAACGAATGCTCCGCGTTCCTTAACTTCTCCTTTTTTTCTCAAATCTTGCCTTTCCAATTGGATGAGATTAGCGAATATTAACACTATGAGGATTGGGAGCTTCAAAAACCTTGCATTACCATTTTTATAGAACATAGGGTTTGCTGAAAAAGTACGGGCGAAGCATTCGGATAGAAAATCTACGGTTTCACCGATAAGTTATTGTCCGAATGCTTCGCCCCTACAGGACGCGGAACCATGAAGACGCAAGGTTTTGAAGCACGATTCTCTCAGAATCTTGCACCTGTTTCGGGAGAAAAGCCACAAAACCTCTACCTTGCCTACATTTCACATTTATTCAGCAAACCCTATTTATTGGCGGTAAGCTTGACTGCGATGTTCAATCAGCAAGACAATAACTTGAGACTGACTATCATCAACTGTATAGATAACCCGATAGTCTCCAACGCGGAAGCGATACTTCCCAGCAAATTCTCCCTTTAATGCTTTAATTTGAGGGTGATTTTTCGGTGTTTCTTGAAGGAGTTTTAAACACTTAGCAATCTTCTTTTTTAAGATTGAATCCGCTTCAGAATAAACTTTATTTGCTTTAGCTGTCAAACGGACTTTATAAGTCATCTCAGCTTTCCCAATCAATGAGGCAACCTGATTGTAAATCCATTTCAGCTTCTTTCAAATGTTCCATAATATTCGGGATTGCTCTAATTTCTTGTGTTGCCTTTTCACTTTCTTTATCTGACAAATAAGCGGCAAATTCTAGAATCATCTTTAAATTTTCTACTGATAGGGTTTGTAAATATTGTTGAATCTTTTGCTGCATTAAATCGACCTGTACTAATGTTTCAGAATCTAAAAAATCTTCTGGAGTCGAGGGATTTACTTCAACGTCAGTTAGAGTCATATTTAATCAAGTGCTTCTCTCAAGTTTATTATTTGTATCTTAGCGTGTATCCCGTCTCCCGTCTCCTGACTCCTGACCCCACAGTTAACTTTATTTTTGTCCAACTACTTAGGGTTGGCTGAAAAAGTACGGGCGAAGCATTCGGATAGAAAATCTACGGTTTCACCGATAGGTTATTGCCCGAATGCTTCGCCCCTACAGGACGCGAGCGCCGCTCAAGATGCCAGGTTTTGAAGCACGATTCTCTCAAAATCTTGCACCTGTTTCGCGAGAAAAGCCACAAAACCCTTACCTTGCCTACATTTCACATTTATTCAGCAAGCCCTACTTAAGACTGCGAATGTATGAAAACGCATCAATTGGGCAAAAGCTCAACGATGCGTTTTTAAGCTCCAAAAACTGCTATGGTTGTAACCCAAAACAAATTAATTCTGATTAGAGTCAGTGGCTGCGGCCATTTGCATTCTCTGCACCAGATTATCGAGGGCTAATTCTAGATGTAAACCGGCATCTACGGCGGTCCAACCCTGTTCGGTTAGGTGTCGCCATTCAAAGTGTAGGTGCGGACCGGTAGAAAGTCCCGTACTACCCACGCGACCGATAACCGCACCCTGTTCCACCCATTCTCCCGGTTTGACGGTAATTTCCGAAAGGTGGGCATAACGAGATTCTTGAGTACCATCGAGGTGACGTAAAATCACCGTTAATCCGTAACCTCCCAACCAGTCGGCGGTGGCCACTTCCCCTGCGTAGGCGGCTAATACAGGTGTTCCCATCGGCGCGCCTAAATCAGTACCCGCGTGCATGGCCTGATTGCCGCTGACCGGATGATTTCGCCACCCGAAAACCGAGGTAATTTGGGCAGGAAGAGCGAGGGGAAAGAGTAAATCGGTGCGTTGATTTTGGTTAGAATCCGTGGGACTTAAACGGGTGGCCCGCTCATAGGTGGTCGCTTCGCTGATTGCTTCCACTTCTGCGCGAGTCACTGGGGCCAAAGCCAATTTTACGCCATTCCATTCCGGGGGATTGAGGGCCACCACCTGACTGGGAATCACCGTCGGGGCAGCCAGACGTACCGGGGAGGTAGAAGCGACGAGAGTGGGGGCATAACGACGCAGGGAATTATTAGCAATAACCGGCTGATTTCGGGGCTGCCGTCCTACGCGCACGGCCGGATTAGGATTGAGACGTACCCGGGCCAGATTAACCGGGGGTAAGGGTTTGGCCACAGTGCTGACCGGCTGACGACGGGAGGCCCGGGCCGCCAGATTACAGCTACCTCCTACCAGTTGACCATTTTGGGCGATGGTTTGGCAACCACTGCGGCGCTCGGTGACGACAACGGAACTGGGGGGTTTAAAGTTTCTAGTATCGATAAAATTATTTTTACCGCCGGCCCGGGGGGCAAGGGTAGGCATATCGGTTTGATGGTTTTCGGGGATAGCCAGACGGGGGGCGGGATTAGTATTTTCTTTGATAACGGGGGCTTTCAGAGTCGGGGCGGCATTTTCCACTACTGGGGTTTCGCTGCCAGTTTCGGAATTAGCGATCGCATTGGGAGCAAGAGTAATCAGACCGCTGATTACTAAACCGAGACCACTGCATAAACTCAGCTTCTTTTTTAAGGATTTTCCTAGAAAAAGTTTCAATATCACCGATGAAGGATACATAGGGCGGCCTCACTTCTCACAGTTTAGTCAAAAAAATATTTAGACTCAATTATAGCCGAGACTGACCCTACCGGCCGGTATATAGATTTCGCTACTGGCATTGTCCGAAGTGAGTTTAACTTTTAGTTCCCCTCGATCGCTTACCCCCGTTATTATGCCCTGATAGCCCTCGAAAGCTATCTTTTGACCAAAATTGGCAAAAAGTTCTAAATAGGATGCTAATAGGGCTTTTATACCGTGATGACAGTAATATTCATAGCCGTATAGGATAGCATCGCTGGTGAGAGAAGTTAACTGAGCGATCGAGGTGATTTTATTGCCAGTAAAAGCTTGTAAATTAATACCGGTGGGGGGGACAGGATTAGACCAATTGAGGCCCACTCCGATGACTGCTTGCGGGATGTTTTGACCCTGAATACGGGTTTCTAGGTTAATTCCCCCTAGTTTGCGCCCTAATAATACCAAATCATTCGGCCATTTGATTTTAACAGGTATTTCTTGACAATTCAGATGATGAGCGATGCCCCAAACTGTAGCGAGAACGAGATGGGCAGATTTATCCACCTCTAAATCCAGATTTAACGCCAAAGATAAATATAATCCTCCCGGTTCAGAAATCCACTCCCGTCCCCATTGTCCCCTCCCGGCACTTTGTTGACTAGCAATCACCACAAAAGGCGGATTTTCCCCCGACTCTAATAATTGCCAAGCTTTAGTATTAGTGGAAGGTAATCGCTCAAAGTGATGGATTTTGGTCATAAATTGGGAATTATGAATTATGAATTATGAATTATGAAGTGGGGAGTATTTTCAGTGTTGCCAAAGGCACGGCGTAGCCGTCCAGTAAACAGTAATCAGTGACCTGAAAACTCACATCTGATCACTGATAACTGATAACTGATCACTGATAACTGATTAGGTGCAGGGGAGAGAACGCAGGTACTCACTGAGGTGGGAACGTAAACCGATGCCATGGAAAAGCGGGCCACGACTGCCTAATTCGACAATACTGACAGCGGCTACGGGCATTTCAAATCGATCGCGATAACGGCCCACATCGATGCCCATCAGACTACAGAGCATGATCCGGATAGTGGCCTTGTGGGAAACAATCAGGATATTGCCCTCACTGTGGGTGTGTTCAATTTCCTCCAAAACGGCCGCGGAACGACGGGCGATATCGATGCCCCTTTCCCCGTTGGGGGGAGCATTCCAAGCGGGATCCGTCAACCAACGCACATAGAGATCATGATATTGATGATCAATATCGTTGGGGTGCATACCCTCCCAAAGACCATAACCGATCTCTTGTAATCCCTGCCGGATTTCTAATTTCAGTCCCACCGCTTCACAGAGAGGTTTAGCGGTTTGAATAGCTCTTTGGAGGGGACTGACGTAGGCCGCACGCCAAGGTAAAGAACGATAGACATCGGCGAATTCTTCCGCCATTTCGATGCCTTCGGCAGTCAAACCGGGATCATTTTCTGGAGTACCACAGTATCCTCCCGTTTTGCTATAGGCTGTCTGTCCGTGTCGTAGAAAATATAACATCAAGCACATAGTTTTTCAGGAGACCAAATCTGGGGTTTCCCTGGTTGCTGTTGACTGGTTAGGTTCCCGCTCGGGAGCGCAGGTCATTGCGGATGTGAGAGCGATCGCCCATGACTTGAAAGAGGGGACCATGTTCGGCTAATTCGACGATCGTTACCGAGGCCACGGGCATGGCAATTCGATCGCGATAACGGCCGATATCAATGCCTAAAAGAGAACATAACACGATTCGGATCGTTGCTTTATGGGAAACAATCAAAATATGGCCATCATCGTGATGATGGTCGATTTCCTCTAATACCTCCGAACTGCGACGAGCGATATCGATGCCTTTTTCGCCCCCCGTGGGAGAATTCCAGCCCGGATCTGCTAACCAGCGCACATAATCATCATGAAACTCCCGATTAACCTCAGCTGCGGTTTTTCCCTCCCATTGGCCGTAGGCAATCTCTTTTAATCCTTCCCGTTTGTGGATGGGAATACCTAAGAGTTCGCTTAAAGGGGTGGCCGTGGCCATGGTGCGCTTGAGGGGACTAGAATAGATACCTGTCCAAGGCACATCTCGATAGGCAAGGGCGAAATCCTTGGCCATTTCATAGCCGGCCGGGGTTAGTTCCAAGTCTAATCGACCGCAAAAACTACCCGTTTGACTGGCTGTGGTTTCGCCATGACGCAAAAAGTAAAGTTTTAGACTCATTTTTTAGGTTCCTCTTAATATTTGTGACTCTCTCCCACCTATAGTGATACTAAATCTTGTTTAAAAAGTACAGGAGAGCAGGGAGCGGGGAGAAACAATTTAAGCTGTTCGTAATTTAAATTGCTTGTTGAGATCAGGCGGTCGGCAGGGGGCGGTCGGCGGTCGGAAAAATCGAATATGCAATTTAGATTCAAAACAGCTTAGTTGTAAAATATCTACATCTATCAGCCACTTATCTATAGTTTTGTAACGGCAATTTTTGCTAAAAATCAATAAGTGTAAACTTTAATCACAAGGTTGATCGTGTCCTGACAAACGTGTTATCTTAAAAACATAAGGCACAAAGGAAGCGACTCAACTTCCTTCCAGGCAAAAAGACCTAGAGCCTGTGCCACCTGCTCTAGATCAACGCAACAGCTAAATCGGACACAGATTCTCAAAGTTTGTAAAGTAAAGTATGGTTTCGCCTCTGTTGCTCGATATAGGACAGATGGAGTGAGCCGTAATCAGCACCTGAGTCGGTAAACTGAGAAATCTTGATAGTTGACAGATAGACTGTTGTGGGTTCTGTAAACCTCTATTGTATTGAGTCCGTTAAACTTTTAGGAGTCCATATCGTTTGTACAAGATGAAGCCCGCCTCCCTAGGCGGGCCTATTGTGTTTTTAGAAAACCGCCACGAGATATTCCTGTAATTGCAATTGATAACCTGCCTGTAGCTGACAGGGATAATCAAGGGAAAACTCAGGTAAAGCTAATAGAGAACTTTTTTGACAACTAACTAACGCCACATCGAAGCGACAGCTTAAATCAGACCATTGGGGATAAAAGGCAAGAAATATCTGGGCAGCTTGGTAAATTTTACCTTGTTTACGGTCATTGATCGCTAATTTGCCCCCTAAATCCCAATTGCCAGCACTGCGGGTTTTCACCTCGACGAAAGCGAGAGTCGCTTGGGATTTAGACAAGACGATTAAATCGATTTCACCGCCAGCACTACGCCAACGACGCTGGAGAATATGCCATTGCTGTAATTGCAACCAATCCGCCACCAAATTTTCGCCCAATTCCCCCACGGTTGTCATATTCAGTTATCAGTTATCAGTTATCAGTGGTCAGTTATCAGTTATCAGTGGTCAGTTATCAGTTATCAGTGGTCAGTTATCAGTTATCAGTGGTCAGTTATCAGTTATCAGTGAACAATATTGATTTATTATCCTGTCTTCTGACTCCAAACTACTGATTACTGTTCACTGAATCACTGGATTACAAAAGTCCTTCTAGACGACGACGGATGCTGTCTAACTCCGCATCGGGAATCTCGGAAAACTCCTCCTCGGCGGGGGGGACTTCCTCTTTTTGCCAATCCAACTCCTCGGCATTGCTTTCGGGGGGAATTACCAACATACCCGCTGCAATCATTTCCGCTTGATAGCCGGCGCCGCGACAAAATTCTGCCACTTCCTCGGAATCAATTTTCTCTACCGTGGGAGTCGGAAAATCCTGTGCCTCTAACAGCAGAGCATAACGGGTGGCATCATCTTCCGATTCAAACATCAACACCTTATTGATAGCTCCCATTTGAATGGTGTGGATACCTTCGTTTTCTGTGCCTGCGTTAAAAAGTAGTACAAATACACGCATAATTACTATTAGCGATCGATAAGCGGTGGTCGTCTATACTCATTTTACCCCCCTTCTCGATCGCTAATCCTGAGCAATTTTAGTTTCTAGTCAACCACTTTTGACCGTTAAGCCGTTGCAGGGTGTAAAACAACAGTAAATCAAGACTAACTTTCCTTTCATCGATCATAAATGATTCAAGTGTACTAGGTTGAGCGCCGCCCTCCGCCTGCGAAAAAGCTTTTTTACCATTGATGTTTTCTTCCAAAAAATAAATGCTAAATTGACGCATTCCCTCGAGCCAATTGCCAGTTAACTGCCAACAGGGAGAGCTAGAAAAACCCTGCACGGGAATTTTATCCTGTTTAAAGGACAGCTTTATATCAGTTATACCCAGTTTTTGCAAGGCTGCGGCCAATGCGGGCTGAAAATGCTGCTCAATAAATTCAGCAAAGGGTTTTTCCTCGACGGTTGGCTCCTTGGGTTTTTTAGCAGCCGCAGGTTGAGCCGGTTTTGCTGCTTCTGCTGCCGGAGTTGCGGGGGTGGTGGTTTCTTCTGCCATAGGAATTAATCAGGAATGGGTAGGTAGCTACAATTATATTTTCTCCCGGGTTATCAGCTATCAGTTTTTTTAGCTATCAGCTTTGATTTACCCGATTAATTAGGGCTGGCAGATGAAAATCGGTAAAACCCTACACCCCACACCCCCCCGACATCGGGGGGCCACACCCTACCCCCACCGAAAAACTTTTTGCCGCAAACCCTACTTAATGCTTCGGCGGATTTGCTGCAATCTTAAGCTTTTAAGCCTTGATTAATTCGAGTAATTGTGCTTCGGTTAGCTGAGTAATGCCCAATTCTAGGGCTTTTTCTAGCTTAGAACCCGCCGCTTCTCCTAGCACTAAATAATCGGTTTTTTTGCTCACAGAACCCGTCACTTTCCCCCCGGCTTTTTCGATTAATTCTTTCGCTTCCTCTCGTTTGAGAGTTGGTAAAGTGCCAGTAATGACAAAGGTTTTCCCTGCTAAAGTCGCTTTAGTGGTGGTGGTTTTTGCTGCCGCAGCAAATTGTAAACCGGCTGCCTGTAATTTAGTGACTAAATCCCGATTAGCGGCGATTTTAAACCAATCATAGACCGATTGAGCGATTTCTTCACCGATACCATAGACAGAAGCTAAATCAGTCACGCTGGCGTTAGCTAACTCCTCCACAGTCCGAAAACTTTCGGAGAGAATTTGGGCGTTAACGCTGCCCACATAGCGAATTCCTAGCCCATAAAGTACCCTCGACCAGCTTTGATTTTTGCTCTGAGCCATAGCTGTAATCAAATTTAAGGCGGATTTCTCGCCCATTCGGTCTAATTTGGCAATTTCCGTTTTTTCGAGGCTGTAGAGGTCAGAAATGGCGGTAACTAATCCCTGTTCAATCAGCAAAATTACCACTTTTTCCCCTAATCCCCGGATATCGAGAGCGTCGCGACTGGCCCAATGTACTATACTTCCCCGCAAAATCGCCGGACAGGAACTATTAACACAGCGCGTCACCGCTTCCCCCACTGGACGGACTAGGAGAGATTGACATTCAGGGCAATTAGTGGGCATCTGGAAGGGTAAGGTGTGGGGAGGACGCAATTCTGGCAGGATTCTCACCACTTCCGGAATAATTTCCCCCGCTTTGCGGATAATTACCGTGTCACCGACGCGGATATCTAATTCGGCCACTCGATCGCTATTATGTAAAGTAGCCCTTTGTACGGTGGTTCCTGCTACCTGTACCGGTTCCATCACCGCCATGGGTGTAACTGCGCCGGTGCGTCCCACATTGACGATAATATCTTTAACTACCGTGGGGACTTCTTCGGCGGGATATTTTAAAGCGATGGCCCACCTGGGGAATTTTTGAGTGAATCCTAAGCGATTTTGTCGCTGTAAATCGTTGATTTTGACTACGACACCATCGGTCATGTAGGCTAATTGATGACGTTTTTCTTGCCAATCTTGATAGTATTGCGCCACTTCTTGCAGGGATGGACAGAGTTGACGGTGGGGATTAACCAGAAATCCCAGGGTTTCTAATCTATCTAAGGATTGCCATTGAGTGGTGATATGGTTATCGTCTAAATGCAGGGTATAGGCAAAAAATTGTAAGCGTCTTTTATCAACTATTTTCGGATCTAATTGTCGTAGGGTTCCTGCTGCTGCATTGCGGGGATTAGCAAAGAGAGATTCCCCTTTTTCTTCTCTTTCCTGATTGATTTTATCAAAAGTGTCGAGGGGTAAAAAAGCTTCACCGCGCACTTCCACAATTGCCGGGGGATTGTCTATATTTAAGCGTAAAGGAATAGAGCGAATCGTCCGCACATTGGTGGTAATATCTTCGCCAGTGACTCCATCCCCTCTAGTAACACCTCTGACTAAAAAGCCGTTTTCGTAGGTTAAAGCTAATGCGGAACCATCGATTTTTAATTCACACACATATTCCGTGTCTTGGGTTTCATTTACATATCTCTGCCAACGGCTGCCCCATTTATTTAATTCTTCGAGGTTAAAGGCATTTTCGAGACTATACAGGGGAATATTATGACGGACAGAAACGAATTGACTAGAGATTTTATCCCCGACTCTTTGGGTGGGACTATCGGGGGTGATTAATTGGGGATAACGCTTTTCTAGGTCTTCTAATTCCCGATAAAGTTGATCATAAACGCTATCGGGTATAAAAGGATCATCAAGAACATAATAAGCATAACTGGCTCTTTGTAGTTCTGTTTTTAGTTGTTGGCAACGTTGTTGGATTTCTAAGGGGATAGTCATAATCGTTAATAATGCTACTGTGCAAAGACCATTTGAGGAGTTAATTTTAAATCGGGAAATGTTACCGATTTTATCCTATCTTCGTTGTTAAATTCTGCCAGTTCATAAAATCCCGAAATCAGGGTTAAAACCGATATTTTTAGGGCAATAGGATCGATAATCCAGTATTCAGGAATGCCTCTCACTGCGTATTCTGAACGTTTATAACGGTAGTCATCATCGGCATTACTGGGGCTAACAATTTCTACAACTAAGAGGGGAGGAAATTCAATCACTGCTGTGGTCATATTTCTAATCTCTTGACATTGTTCGGCAGTTAAAATCATTAAGTCTGGGATTCTCGATTTAGCTTTATCGGTGCGAATTCCCACCGTAGCGGGCATAACTTTCCAAGTTAGATTTAATCTTTTAATTTCTGCCATTAAATAATCATAAATAAAGGCAAGAATTAGAGCATGAAAGCCACTAGCGGGAGGCATATAAATTAATTCTCCGTTAAATAATTCGTATTTATTATCTGTGGAATCCTGATAATTTAAATATTCTGCAAAGGTATATTTTTTTTGTTGGGTAGCAATCATGATAACCTCCAGCCAAGATTTTAGTATTCAAAGACCATTTGAGGAGTTAATTTTAAATCGGGAAATGTCACCGATATTATCCTATCTTCCTGATTAAATTCTGCCAGTTCATAAAATCCCGAAATCAGGGTTAAAACCGATATTTTTAGAGCAATAGGATCGATAATCCAGTATTCAGGAATGCCTCTCACTGCGTATTCTGAACGCTTATAACGGTAGTCATCATCGGCATTATTGGGGCTAACAATTTCTACAACTAAGAGGGGAGGAAATTCAATTACTGCTGTGGTCATATTTCTAATCTCTTGACATTGTTCAGCAGTTAAAATCATTAAGTCGGGGATTCTCGATTTAGCTTTATCGGTGCGAATTCCCACCGTAGCAGGCATAACTTGCCAGTCCAATTGTAGCCTCTCTATTTCCCTTTCTAACACCTTAAATATATATCTAAGTATCAAAGCATGAAAGCCACTAGCGGGAGGCATGGAAATTAATTCTCCGTTAAATAATTCGTATTTATCATCCGTGGAGTCCTGATAATTTAAATATTCTGCAAAGGTATATAATTTTTCTTTGGTAGCAATCATGATAATCTCTAGAAAAAACTTAATTGAATCTCCTTAAGGGGGGTAGGGTTGATTCATGAATCAACCCTACTATGAATCAACCCTACTATGAATCAACCCTACTATGAATCAACCCTACTATGAATCAACCCTACTATGAATCAACCCTACTATGAATCAACCCTACTATGAATCAACCCTAGGGTTAGGGGGAAACTGACAATTTTTAACACCTAGCTTTTTACTCAAGATTCGATATCCTCAACTTTTTTGGGAACCGTTGCAGTTAAAACCTCATTTCCTGTGGCAGTAACTAACACATCATCTTCGATACGGATACCGATACCTCGCCATTTTTCTGGCACTTCCGGCTGTCCTTCAGCAGGTTTAATATCGGGGGAGATATAAATCCCGGGTTCTACGGTTAAAACATGACCAGGCTGCAAAGTTTGCCAAGTTTCTTCGTTAACTTTATAACCTCCCGCATCATGGACATCTAATCCTAACCAATGGCCGGTTCTGTGCATATAAAAAGGCTTATATTTTTCCTCTTTAATTATCTCATCAATGTCGCCGACCAATAGCCCTAAATCTACTAATCCCTCCACAATTGTTCTCACGGCTGTGTCATGAAAAAGATTATAAGGATTACCGGTTTTCACCACTTCAATCGCCTTTAGTTGAGCTTCCAGAACAATTTCATAGATAATTTTTTGTTCGGGGGTAAATTTACCATTAACGGGAAAAGTGCGGGTAATATCACCGTTATAGTAATTGTAGGCACAACCGGCATCAATTAATAAAAGCTCATTTTCTTGTACTTGGCGATTATTGTTGATATAGTGCAGAATACAGGCATTAGCACCACTAGCGACAATAGAAGGATAAGCCGGACCCATACCCCCTTCTAGGCGAAAAGTATGCTCAATTTCTGCTTGAATTTGATACTCATAGTGACCAACTTTGGTGAATTCTCTGGCGCGATTATGTGCCTGTGCTGAAATAGCAGTTGCTTTGCGAATATTGTCCAATTCGGCCTCGGTTTTCAGTAAGCGCAAAGGATGGAGAATAAAATTAGTATCCTCTAAAGCAGTCGGTCCAGTGCCGCGACGGGGAAAAGTGGCGATTAATTTTTGCCAGTGCTTGAGAACATCTGTATTAAAAGTTTTGTCCCGGCCGAGATGATAATAAATTCGTTCGGCTTTTTCGAGATATTGGGGTAATTTTTCCTCCAATTCTTCGATAGAATAGGCCTCATCAGCAGCAAAAATCTCCTTTGCTCCTTCCACACCGTGGAGATAGCCGGTCCAGGTTTCTTTTTCTGGATCTTTTGGCTGCACGAACAGGATAAACTGATGTTCGGGGTGATGGGGTGCTAAAACCGCCACCGCCTCCGGTTCATTAAATCCTGTCAGGTAAAAAAAGTCACTATCCTGACGATAGGTGTATTCTACGTCATTGTGCATGACCACCATGGGCGCACTGCGAAAAATTGCCGTTCCATTGCCGATTTTTTCCATTACCTGCTGACGACGCTGCTGAAACTCTCTGCGATCGATGCCCATAGATATTCCTAAAAATGTCACAATAAGTCCTAGAGTCTATTATCGCTAATCTTTTTAATTTATGACCCCTGAAGAACCGGATTTTTCCCAAGATATCATCGAAAGGCGCGAGTTTACCCTAGCAGATTTTATCGCTCAAGAGGGGGCGGATTTCCTCAAAGGGGAATCTCCCGTCCCTAAATTGGTGCAAGTTACCACAGAGATTAAACAATTTATTGCCGCTAATTTAGGGGATTCTTCGGGAGCTTTGCAGATAATTTTACAGCTTATCGTTGATGAAGAATTAACAAAAGTCAGTCAAAATTTAGATAATCCCGTTCAAGCTTTACAGTTAATTCTAGAAGAAATTTTAGACAATCAAGAATTACTCTATGAATTAGTACACCGAGTCGATGTGAAATGGGGACAATTATACGGGGAACGTCCCTATTTTCAAAAACCCCATCAAAAACCTCACCCTGAAGACGAATACACCCACAATTCCGTTAGAGATAAGTTAGTCAGTTTATTAGCCAGATTAGAAGCGAATAAGTAGTAGAGCCTATAGCAGTTATTAGGAGACTCCGAGACGATTCAAGACATACCTTATCTTTAGGAAAAACGGTTCTTCGGTTTGTTTTATGCAATGGACGGGGTTATAAGGAATGAAACCTTTATAGAGACAGACATTGCCGCAATTTTTGTCAATTGTTTGCGATCTGGAGCGAACTAATCAATTAAATCTCTTGCCAGATAAGGATTGAGTCGATTTATGCCCCCAAATCGAACCATACCAAGTCCCGAAGAGCCGGAAAAACTCTGTATTTTAATTATTTCTTAATAAAGACTAACAGGACTGATGGTGAGCAGCAGAAGTTATTAAAAGAGGGCGAAGGCAATTCGCCCCTAAAATAATATTTATTATCGCGCCAAAAGTAGGGGCGCACCGCGTGCGCCCAGCGGTCATGGGTGAAAATAGGTGTAAGATCAAAAAATTCTCCGATAACTGTTGCCCTATCCCCCGCGTGCCTACCTATTCCTACTATACCGCCGATGTTTTTAGCGATCGCATTTTTGGCGGTAATCCCCTGGCGGTTTTTCCGGAAGCGTCTGGATTAACCCGCACCCAGATGCAAAAAATCGCCGCCGAATTTAACTTCTCGGAGACAGTCTTCGTTTTTCCGCCAGAAACGCCCCAAGGCACTAAAAAAGTCCGTATCTTCACCCCCAGTACCGAATTACCCTTTGCAGGTCATCCTACCGTCGGTACAGCCTATATTTTAGCCCTAATCGCTGCTATTCCCCCCCACCAAGAAACCACGATTTATCTGGAGGAAGGAGTCGGTTTAGTACCAGTGAAAATTCTCATGGAGGGGGAAAAACCGGTCTATAGTGAGTTAAAAGTGGCACAATTACCGGAATTAGTGGCAGATATTTATGCTCTCGATGATTTAGCGGCGATTCTTTCCCTCAGCGTTGCCGATTTCTTACCCGGTTATCCCCCCCGGTCCTTTTCCTGCGGTCTTCCTTTTTTATTCATCCCCGTCAAAAATCGAGATATTTTAGGGAAAATAAAACTAAATCTAACTCAATGGTCATCATTATTGGGCCAATCCCCCGCTAATTCCCTTTTTGTCTGCTGTTTTGACCCAGAATCACCCCAATCTCGTATTTATGGCCGAATGTTTGCCCCCGGTTTGGGAGTTATGGAAGATCCCGCCACCGGTTCGGCTGTGGCCGCTTTGGCGGGTTACCTAGGGGCCTTAGAATCTTCTAGGGAAGGGATGAATCAATGGACGATAATCCAAGGAGTGGAAATGGGCAGACCCAGCAGTTTACAATTAAAGTTTCAGAAAAATAACCGGTCAATCACGGAAGTTTCTGTGGGTGGTGCATCAGTTCTAGTCTGCCAAGGCAAGATGATAATTCCCGATGGGGAAACAAAAAGCGATATAAAAAGGTCATTGTGATAGCAATCACTGAGGTTATTAAAAAGGAGATGAACAATCTTAAAACATTAAGCCTTGCAAGGATCAATCTCCGTTTTGTGGGATGGATGAGAATAAATTTGACAGGGTATATCGAAAAATATAAAATTTTTAGAGGGATAACCAAGAAAAAAACAGCAGTTATCTTAATGACGAGGCCGTAGGCGAAACGAGTTTATACCTTGTTTTTCTGAGAAAATATGTCATAGTCAATGGAATGTCTATAGTTAGAGCCTATTAAAATTAATCATTATGCTCACCTCTTATCAGGAATTACAAAAAGAACTTAGTTTGTCGTTACAAGACCTAAGTAGTTTTGCCGACAAATTCCAAGAAAGTTATGATATCATCGTCTCACCCAACGAGGTTAACGAGCGGCACGGGGTGGGCGTTCTTTTAAAGAGAAATTTTCCCGATACTAGCCGGATAGTTTCCCTGCGAACCACTAATCTCTACGAAGGAGATCAAGATTTTGCCGTTCAGAATTTTTGTCTAGATGTGCGTGGTTGTTCCTACGGAGAAATTTTAGTAAAAATTCAAAATTTATTTGTTTATTTAAAACCGAAAAGAGTCTTAGTAATTCCCTACTTTATCGAAGATTTTTATGTAGCCACAGCGATTAAATCTCTCTTTCAAGTCCCCATTTGTACCTACCTGATGGATGATCAAAACATCTATGTCAGGGCTGTGGCCGATGCTATTGTTAAGCAATTAATCGATAATAGCGATCTAGTTTTAGGCATTTCTAAGCCCCTTTGTCAAGCCTATAGTAAAAAATACGAAAGAAAAATTTGGTTTGTACCGCCCCTAGTAGAAAGTTATTTAATACCCCCAGAAATTACCGTCCCCGATTCTATGGCAAGAGGGATTTTGATCGGTAATATCTGGTCTCAGACTTGGTTAGAAAATCTCAGGCAATTATGTCGAGAATCCCAGATCAAATTAGATTGGTATGGCAATCCTAATCGTCAATGGTTGCAATTCCAAGAAGCAGAGTTAGAACAAGATGGTATCTTTTTTAAAGGTTACTGCAGCCAAGATGCTCTCATCTACTACTTACGTCAAGCCCCTTTTGCAATCGTTCCCACCGCCAGTTCTGAAAACGAGCAAGATCGTCCCGAATTCGCCTGTTTGAGTTTACCTTCCCGCATTCCCTTTATTACCGCCGTTGCTAATACTCCGCTCATTATTGTTGGTCGTGAAGATAGTGCCGCCGCTCAGTTCGTCAAAGAATTCGAATTAGGAACTGTCTGTGATTATAAAGCTCAAAGCCTATTAACAGAAATAGAGAAACTGCGAATAGAAAGCAATCAGTTGCGGCTCCGTTATTCCAGTCAAAAATTAGCCAAAAGCTTAAAAGCCGATCATTTTGATGACTGGCTCTGGAGATCCTTAGAACAGGGAAAACCCATCGATAATCGCTTTGAACAATTCGAGAAAAATAGCCTTAAGTGCAGTGTGATCGTTACCGCTAGTGAAGTCAATCAAAGTCACGGGACAGGAGCCTTGGTCAGAAGAATCTTTCCCGATGATAGCGAGATTATTTCTATCCGTTCCGATAATCACTATGGTGGTGAACAACAATTCGGGGTCTTAAGCTTCCACCTTGACCACAAGAAAATGTCGCGACCGGCGATATTTCAATCAATTCTACAAACTCTCGGACACCATCAAGTTCAAAAAGTTTTTTGTGTCCCTTATTACGCCAGCGATCTGCTGACATCGATCGCTATTAAGGAATTATTTAACGTTCCCCTTGCCACCTACATCATGGACGATCAGAATATCTGCGTTCAGGAGATTCCCGATGATTTGATGAAAGAGTTTTTAAGCAAATGTTCCGTTCGTTTTGCCACCCATCCCGAACTCCGCGACGCTTACGAGAATAAGTACGGCTACAAATTTTGGCTCCTACCGGCGATCGTTCCCCACCGTCTTATTAATAGTGAAGTTGCCGAAGTTTCTCCCCAACGCTGTCAAGAAAAATGGGGAGCTTTATTAGGGAGCATTTGGAGTCCCCAATGGTTCCAATCTCTTTTAGAGAGTATTCAAGGGGCAGGAGTTAAACTAGATTGGTATGGCAATTCTAACTATTATTGGCTCAAAGAATCTGCCGCAGAATTAGAAAAATGGGGACTTTATAGCCAAGGACTTTATCCCGAAGAAAAACTAGGACAACAGCTACAAGCATATCCCTTTGTTATTGTTCCCACGGGAACCATGGACGAAAGAGATGATCGGACAGAATTATCTCGCCTTAGTTTACCCGGCCGGATTATTTTTAACCTCGCCACCGCTAACACCCCAGTAATTCTTTTAGGCAGTAATAAAACCTCGGCGGCTAACTTTATTAATCGCTTTCAAATTGGTGTGGTTTGTGATTATACACCTGAAAGTTTGGCAGCAGCCGTGGACTACGTTCTTAAACCCGAAAATCAGCAAAGAATGCGAGAAAATGCCGTTAAGGTAGCGGCAAAATTCTCGGATCAAGATATTAACGATTGGGTTTGGCAGTCCCTAGAAAAAGAACAGGCGGCCGATGACAGATTTGAAGCGATTTTACCTCGATCGCCGATCGATGCCGTGCCTTTTATTGAGCCACCCGTTCCCAAAAAGATTTATAAAGACTATGTGCCAGTTTATCAAGTGATGCGTCGTCTGCAAGGCCAGGGTTATCAACCAGATTTCGTTATCGATGTCGGTGCCTCCCACGGCATCTGGTCTTTTACCGTTAGTCAATTATTCCCGGAAACTCGCTTTATTCTCATCGATCCGCTAATCTCAAAATACGAGCAATCGGCCAGAAATTACTATATCTGTAATATTCCTAAAGGGGAATTACTAGAAATTGCCATCTCTAATCAAGCTGGTCAGTTAAGTTTTCAAGTTTCCCCCGATTTGTACGGTAGTTCCTTGCTCACTACCACCGATTTTAGAAACTATGAAACGATTACAGTGGCGGTAAAAACCCTCGATCAGGTGGCAACCGATCAGGAAATTTCTGGCAGAGGAATATTAAAATTAGACGTGCAATGTGCCGAGCATATCGTTTTAGAAGGAGCGAAAGAATTTATCGCTCAGGTGGATTTAGTCGTTGCTGAACTCTCCTTTATTCGCTATGATCAGGACGCTCTCGTTTTCAATGAAATGCTTAATCTTTTAGAGCAGCTTGGTTTCCGTTATTATGACGAAATCGGTGAATGGAGATCCCCCGTTGATGGCACACTCCTCCAAAAAGAAGTGGTTTTTATTCGTCAAGATTTGTTAGTTCCTGAAACTAGCCGCAAAATTGAAAATTCTCCCAGTCAAGCTTAAGACAATTTACCCAATCACTAGCCAAAATGATCAAGAAATTATTAGCCAAAAATAAAATAGTTCAGCGAGTTAAAGCAGTCAAAGATTTATTTCTAGAAAAACTTGATTCACTCAGTCATGTCCAACTTGAACAAATCCAAAAACTGGAGAAACTTAATCAGCTTGATCCCTTAGATTTTAAGGTTGAGCAACTTAATAACGCCACGGAGCAAATCCGACAGGAAAATGCCGAAACCAAGCGAAAGGCTGATTTATCACTGGAAAATCAAGCTTTTTTACTGAAGTTTTCCGTTGATCTCGTCCAAGGCATTCAACAATTTAACCAAGATTCCCAGCAACAACAGCAAGCTATTTATCAGGCGATCGAGAAAATTTATCAAGATTCTCAACAACAACAGCAAGCTATTTATCAAACTTTTCAAGCATTTCAAGAGGAAACTCGAGAACGGTTTCAACTTAATCAACAACTGCTAAGTAAAGTTTATGAGTATATTCATAATTATAAATTTAAGGTTGTTACTAATCAATCAAATTTTCAAGGTATTGAAGTTGAATTGATGTGTTACTTATACTCCTATCTTCCCTATCCTTCTGCCTTAGATATTGGAGCCAATCAGGGGGATGTAACAGAAAGACTATTGCAAACAGGCTATGAAGTTTATGCCTTTGAACCGTTTTTACCCGTTGTCGAAAAATTAAAAAATCGTCTATCTAATTTCTCTAATCTTCACGTTTTTCCTTTAGCATTAGGAGCGATAAATGAGGAGAGAGATCTGCACCTAGTCGGGGATCAAAATCTGGTTAATGACCCCAATAGTCAACCCCTTTATCCTGACGCTGACTATACTCTACTGAGCAGTATTAACATCCATTCGTTACCAGAAGGAATGGTCTTTACAGAAACAGTCCCTATTACGGTGACAACTCTGGAAACCTTACATCAGCAACAGCAGGTTCCCTCGGAAGTTGGTTTGGTAAAAATTGATACCGAAGGTTTTGACTTACAAGTTATTCAAGGGATGGGAGATTGGCGTTACCCTGTGGTAGTTGCTGAGTTTTGGGATGAAAAGTTTCCTTTTGGTGAGTTTGGGGTGGACAACCGCTTACCGAGTCTTGTCGAAGCAATGAAATTACGCGGCTATCACTGGTTTATTGTAATTTATCGAGTATTTCCTAATAATGAGGTGAGTTTTTATTGTAATCACTTAATATCCGTTGGTAGTTCCTGGGGAAATATTTTCTTTTTTCAGGAGCATTCTATTTTTAGTGAAGCACTTAAATGGTGTTCTTGTGTCATGCCCGCAACTTATTTCTCTAATGCTTATTAAAAGAGTAATATTTAAAATACAAGGAGGAGTCTAGCCTGATGATTGTAACGTTATTAGCATGGGTTTATTTCTTATGTATGTTCTATATTTATGGTTTTAATATTGTCAAACTTATTACCTGTTCTAAAGATGATGAAGCAACCAAAGATATTTCTCCCTTCCTCTTAGTTTTTATTGGATTGAGTGTAGTTACTATAATTAGCTATTATCTTTCCTTTTTAATCCCCATTAATGCTTCAGCCAACGCTATTCTTCTGGGAGGCATGATTATTCTTTTATTTTTTTCATTTAAGGAAATTCATCAAAAATTAAAGAACTATATTCTCGTTTTTAAAGTAGATTTACCCAATATACTTTTAATTTTAGTTGCCGTGATGATTTTGTTGTTAGTTTTAATTAAAACATCTACAGATGTTATTCATTATGACACGGGACTTTATCATTCTCAATCTATTCAATGGTATCGGCGATATGCTATCGTACCTGGCCTGGGCAACATTCATTTCCGATTAGCTTACAATTCTTTCATTTTTCCCTTATTCAGTTTAAGTGATTTTTCTTTTATTACTCATCATAGTTTAAGACCAATTAATGGCTTTATTATTGCCAACACATTCCTTCTGTCTTTATCAAGTTTGAAATCTCTATTATTGAAAAAAATAGAATTGAGTAATGTTTTTGGATTATCTATATTACTTTTTTTGATTAATGATAACTTGTTTGCATTAGATATCTCCTCTCTATCATCAGATTTGTCCGGTAGCATTTTTATATTAATTAGTGTTTTCTTGAGTCTAAAATCGATTGAAAGTAAAAATAAAATAAAAGATGAATCCCAATTATATGAATTATTGATAATTTTATTTTCAAGCATTGCAGTAACTATTAAATTAAGCAACTTACCAGTTTTCATTTTAGCTATATTAATTATTGGCCGATCATTAATTACAAAACAGTATTCTTTACTTTGGCGCGGAACAATTATTGTTACACTGATTTTTGTGCCATACTTAACCCGTAACTATTTTGTGTCTGGATATTTACTTTATCCGTTTTATAGTATAGACCTGTTTAATCCGGATTGGAAAATGCCACGAGATGTTTTAATCATGGATAAACAGGATATTGAGAACTGGGCCAAAGTTAGTGGTCATCAAGGAAAAAAAATTGTTGAATCAGGTTTTATATCTTGGTTTCCAGTTTGGGTTAAAGAAAATTCAAAATATTTTTCCTTAAGGTTTCTATTTTTCTCAAGTATTCTCCTGATATTTTTTTTAATTTTTGAATCAGTTTTTTATCGACAGTCAAAACTCATTCGATTTTTTGATAGATTGTGCATTCCTTTGATAACGTTGCTGGCAGGACTATCTTTTTGGTTTCTTAATGCTCCTTTAGTTAGGTATGGTTACGGTTTTATTCTATCCCTCTCTTGCCTATTCATTTCATTAGTATTCTTTATTTGCTTGCTTTTTCTGAGAAACAATTATGTTATCATCTATAAACCTTTTCTTTATCTTTTAGTTTTTTTATTTACTACAGGTCTTTACCTAAACAACAAACAGAGCCTTTTTTCTATTCCAAGTTATTGGTTAATTCCAGCAGGCTATCCTACCGTTAGTGTCACTTCTATCCAGATTGATCATGAAACAATTTATCGTCCTACCCAAGGTGATCAATGTTGGGATTCTCAGTTTCCCTGTGCGCCTCAGTCCTATTCAGACTGGTTACACCCTTCCCTAGAACTGAGAGGCGACTCCTTCCAGGAAGGTTTTAAAATAAAAAAAGGTCTGAGGATTTACTATGAAAAAAAATAATTTCTCCCATTATTAGATGTCAATGCTCAAGTATATGAAAAAAACACTCACAACACTACAATCTCTGATCCAATCCCCCAGTTTTTTTGTTTATTTAACATTATTAAGTTTGCTATGGATTGCCCATTTTCTTTTTTTTCAATCCTTTGGACTCTATGAAGACGACTGGGCCTTTACAGGTATTGCCATCAATCAGACTTGGAGTCGAAACTTAGAAACGATTAATAGTGCTTTGATAACTTTTTGGCAGGGTCGTCCCTTACACATGGTATTCCTAACTATCTTACCTTTTTTTGGAGCTAAACTAGGAGGCATATCAACCCTATATCTGATAGGTTTTTTCCTTCTCACTTGTAACGCCTGTTTATTTTATAGATTACTGAGAAATATTACCAAAATATCCTACTCTGCTCTCCTCCCAACATTGCTTTTTTGTCTTTATCCTGCCGATACAACCTTTAATTATTTACAACATCTTCTGGGATTACAGCCTGCCTTACTATTTATCCTCATTGCTTTTAATCTTTTTGTCAACTCAGCAAAAATTAATAGTCAGTCTAGGCTCTTTAGTTATTTTTTTGGAACCCTTGCATTATTAACGTATGAAAGTCCCTTTTTACTCTTTTTTACCGCTCCATTTTTAAAGAAAAACACCCAGAATAGGAAGCAAATTTTTATTCATAGTCTAATTTTAACTACTATTTTATTTTTATATTTAGGCTTAAGAAAAATAGCAGGCGAATCCAGAATATCCCAGTTAGCTCCCTGGGAAACCTTACAAAAATTTCTTTATCAGATTATTGCTGGTCCGATCGTGGTTAGTGGAACTTTTTTGCTTCGGCCCTGGCAAATTTTAAGCAATCTAAATGTTATCTACTTGATCATTTTATTGATAGCAATAGTCTGTTTCTATGGAATTATAACCTACCTTTACGAAGAGCAATTTAAAGTCAGCTATCATGATTTTTCGAGTCACTTTCAGATTGCCGAACTCATCAGAATGCTAAAACTAGGTTTGGTGATGATGTTTTTAGCCTATCCTTCTGCTATTTTATTAGATGTGAATATCATTGATGGCAGAGCTTCCAGAGTCCATTTTCCAGCAGTGATAGGCACTACTCTTGTGATGGGTTCTTTGTGGAACCTGTTATTTCTGATTACCTATTCTAAACAGTTTTTAAGACCGATTATAAAGGGAATTTTATCTACCTATCTCGCATTATTACTAGCTTTTTCTATTAATGTTCAACAATACTATGCTCAGAGTTGGCAATATCAACAAAACTTTTGGGGAGATGTTTTAAGACTCTCATCTGATTTAACCAATAATACTGTTATTTTAGTGCAGTCTCCCAATTTACAATGGGGAAAACAAATTAATCCCTTTGATTGGAGTGTTCCTTCTGTTTTAAGTTCTATTTATGAATTTCCTAAAGATTGGCAATTTCCTCCCAGGGCTTATATTTTACATTCTGATCCTCAAAATATTGAAGCATGGAAGGGAATGATCCAGTCTAATGATAAGATGCTTATCTCTAACAAAAATCATGGAGTCAGGTATCATTATGATTGGGAACCAGAGCGACTTATTCAACCGCAGGATGTTATCTTATTAGTTGAAGAAAACAAAAAATTGCTCCGTAAACCTAAGTTAACTTTATCTGATGGTAGAACTATCTTTTTTAAGAAAAATGACAGTCGTTTTACGTTCCCACCTTTTCCAAAAACTTCTCTCTTTTCTCGTTTAATTCCTTCTACTACAATAACGAATGATCAAAAATCTTCTTCTGCAATTTACCTAGAACCGCAAAAGTGAATAAGCCTTATCAATCTTATTTCTTGAGAGACTGTTCTAATTTAACTTGATATATGACTGGCTTCTCAGCCTTAAAGAGTGCTAAAAAAATTGAGACGTTTTCACCATGAACAAAAAAAAGAATCTGATTAACTACGTAGTCCTCGCTGTGATTTTTACTGCTTTTGTGGCCATCGCCTACCAAACAGGATTGTTAACTTCAGGATTTCGTTTTTTTATTGATGATCACCAAATTTTTTTAATGGGCGATGATTTGAAAAATCAGGGATGGTTGAAGACAATTTACAAGTGGATTCTCTATGATCGTCAAGATGTTTTTAGGTTTCGACCCTATTACCAATTTCATATTGTCACCCTAACCCAATTTTTTGGACTTAATGCCGTTTTATGGTTTATTTACATAACGGTGATAGGAAGTCTCACTTGTTTTTTTCTCTTTCTTTTTGGAAGAGTCTTAAATTTTTCTATACCCGTCTCTCTCCTATTTGCCATTTCAATTTTATTGGGAAATCAGTCAGAAATATGGATTCGCCCCTTAATACCAGATGGTCTAGGAATGTTTTTTCTGTCCTTGGTGTTAATTTTCTTAAGCAAGATCTGCCGTGAATCTGTTCCTCGAAAAATTGATCAGATAACTTTTATTATCTTAGTCATTTTAATGTCTTTATCTAAAGAGTCTTATATTTTATTTATCCCGACAATTATTGCTTTAAAAATTTATCTTACTGCCTATTTTCAGCAGAAATCTCTCAGGAAGATAATTCAAAAATATCAAAAAACTTTAACCATTTTAATGGCTATTTTTATTCTAGAAATGGTTTATATTCTCTTTTTCTTAGGAACTAACGCAACAGGCTATGCGGGAGTTGATGAAAAAAGTTTTCAAATCCTATCTCTAGCGACTACTGCTTGGCAATTATTGAATGCGGGATTAATTGGTATTACTCTTTTAGCCATTGTCTCTTATTGGATTACTAATTATTGCTTTAAAAAACAAAGTTTTAATGTTTTTCTCGATCAGTTAAAACCCTATGGAGTTTTTTTACTGATTGCGCTGATTCCTCAAACTTTTCTCTACGCCAAATCTGGTATTGTGGCGGCATTTTATCTTTTTCCTTTTATTGTAATTGCTTGCTTACTTCTCGCCAAGACTTTATCTTTAATTGAAACAAGCTATCGCCCCTTAGCAATTGTGATCATTACTTTCCTGAGTATTTTACTATTGAGCCGTTTACCTTTAGTATGGGCAATGTATGGGACTTTTGCCAAAGACAGTCGGCTAATGAACGAGCTACTCACACAAACTGAAATTTGTGTCAACAAAGAACAACCTATTCTCATTGTTGCTAATCCCAAAGTTCGTTTTGAAGCAGTGGATAGTTTACAGCGAGTTCTAAGAACTCAGGGGCATCAGCGTTTGATCTTGGCAACCTATGGTTTAAAAGATGCTGATTTTTATTCAAATAAACTCGCCGATACGGAAGTTTATTGGACTTTTTTAGATACCAATCTTTTACTCAAGGGTTATAATCATCAAACTCTACAAAATTTTTCTGACAAAATGTCTATTCAGGCGATCATTATTTTTGATGGCTTAGAGGAAGATTTTAAGAAAACTCAAAAGTCATGGTTTTCGCCCGACAATTATCAATCTCAATCATTTGACATCAGTTTTGCCCACTCAACTCTATACTGTAAAAAGCACATGGGCAGTGATCGTGCCAAATAGGTTAGCTCCTGCCATCTTGTTAACCCTGTCACCATTGCTCAAATTAACCCACCCATGAGTGAACTCGCTCCCCATAACCCATCCCTGATGGCCGACTATCAAAAGCATCAGGACAATCTGGATGATTCCGTTCTTCAGTTAGACCGTCAAGCTTTTCAACGGTTAGCTAACTTAGGCTACCATCCCACCATTGTCTTTGATATTGGTGCCTCTGACGGTGTTTGGTCTTTCTATATGAAACAAGTCTTGCCCCAGGCTAACTTTCACCTCTTTGAGCCACTGATTGATCACAGTCCTGACTATCGCCAGTTTATGGAGGAAACCTTAAGAATTTATCCGTCCTTCTCCTTGCACAAGTATGCACTAGGCGATCGCAATGGGACTGTGGCCATGACTGTCTTCGACAATATTTTAGCCAGCAGTTGTCTGAGCGTGACTCCCCCCGATCAAGAGACACGACTCGTCGAGGTTCCCATGCTAAGGTTGGATGAAGCAATGCAACAATTGAATCTACCCCAACCTCAGGTCATTAAAATTGATACCCAAGGTAATGAGTTAAGTATTTTGAAGGGAGCTACCCAGACCCTAGCCAAAGTGGAAGTTCTTTTGCTAGAATGTTGGCTGTATCGTGGCTATGGGCTAGAAACCCCCCTATTAACGGAAATTGCTAACTGGCTACTTCCCTTCAATTTCCGGCTATGGGATGTTACTGAGCCTTATCGAAACCCAGAGGGGATTTTGGCTTCCCTAGATTGTGTCTTTGTCAACACGAATGCCAGTTTTCCCAAAAATTGGTACTATTAAAGCCTTCTGCTCCCTTATTTCTGCGGGAACTAATCAGGTTCTAGATAAGTCGTGGCCAACCTAGATGCAAAATCAATTACCAGCTAAGCGATGAACTTTTTTTGAATCTTGATTACTGCCAAGTCTAGTAAAACTAAATAAACCGAGATCTTGACAAAAGCAATGGTTTTTAGTTACTGTTAGACTCGATAAACCTGATAACATATCTCTACTCTGATCACCGCCATGATGTGGTTACATAACCTTTACTATCTGTCATCATGATGTATCTATCCCTCTCTAAGTAAAACTTTTGGAGTTCAAAGAAAACTATGGCTCTTCTTCCTAGCAGTGCTTTAACCTTCCTCAATATTGCCTATTTTAAGGCTCCAGTTTCCCCCGTTGACTTTAATCAAGCTACCTATAGTTGGGTAGAGGCTGTACAAGGATGGGCGGCTGCCGCTTCTAATCCAGCCACCTTCAACAGCCTCACCAATGCCAATCCCCCAACCTACGGATATCTCATTTCTCCTAGTACAGGAAATGCGGAACAGTACGTTAAGGAGGTCTATCAGAATCTTTTTGGTTCTGCTCCCTCCGCAGAGCATCTCACTTATTGGACAAACTGGCTCACAAACTCTGGCAATAATATCTATATTGGCAGAGACGGAACCAACTATGGCATTGCCAACTATAAGGCTTTAGTTCTCGCAGTTTACGAATATGCCACCGCAGACGAGATTACTGCCCTCACTAACCGTCAAACGGTTTCGCAGTATTTCAGCACCTCGATGCAGAATAATCCTTCGGGAAGCGTGCCTTCGTTTAATACGGCTCAGAATAATGCTGGGTGGGCGAGTATTAGCACGGTTGACAATACTGCCGCTAGCGTAGCAACAGCTAAAGCCAGTGTCGATCAGTTTGTAGCAACGACGGGTAGTGTGGGCAACAGTTTTGTGTTAACGCCCGATGTGGACATTAAGTCAGGAAACCAGTTCTTAGCCCCTCCCGTAGCAGGCTCGGCAGGCGGTGTTCTGAATACCTTTACTTCGGGTGATGCGTTAACGGGAACAGGAACTAATCCCACCTTGACCATTCTCTGGCAGCAGACTACGACGCCTATTACCACTGTTCAGCCTAACCTGTTAAAGGATATCAGTACCTTGAATGCGACTCTAGTGGGCAACCCTCTGACGGTTCTTTCCACCTTCGTTACGGGTCTGAAGACGGTCAATATCAATGACACCAGTGGTAATTTGACAATGACTAACCTCCAGTCGGCCCTGGAGACGATTTCTATCAGTCGTAGTTTTACCGGCTCTGATCACACCTTTACCATTGCCGATGCGGCTTTAGCGGGAACTGAAGATGCTCTAGCAATTAAGCTGAGTCAAGTTGTCCCACAGGCAGCTGATAATACTAAGCTCGCAGTAAGTAACCTTGCTGGGACGGGCGGCTACGAGAAAGTTTCCTTGAACAGCGCCGGTTTCGACAATACCCTCGAAATGGCAGGGGTCGCAGGGCTGAATTCCTTAACCATTACTGGTGATAAAACTTTAACTCTTGCCGATACTAATCCGCTTCCTCTTATTAGTTCCCTAGCGAATACGGTAACGCTAGTAGATGCGAGCGCGTTTAATGCGGATTTGACCGTGACAGAAGTTACTCCCACTGGCAACTTAGAGTTTAAAGGCGGCTTAAAAAATGATACCTTTACCCTCAATGCGGCGGCGGGTAGTCACAAGCTATCGGGAGGGACTGGCAAAGACAATTTGACTGTTGCTGGTAATAATACGGTGGAGGTGTCTGGAGGAGACGATGATGATCGCATTACTTTCACTAACGGCTTCACTACAACCGATGTTGTTGCTGGTGGTGCTGGGGTTAATACCTTAGCATTTGCAACTCCTGCCAACGCAGAGGCGATCACTACCGAAAATGCGAATATCACAGGTATTCAAACCTTAGCCTTAACCACGGCTGGTACTGGCAATGCAACCCTTCGGGCGGACTTCTTTGGCAATGATGTCAATACCGTTACTCTGGAAAATGGTACTGTTGCCGCTGGCGCATACACCATTCGTTATAACACCGGACAAAATACCCTTAACATTTGGGGTACTCCCGCAGCCAATGAAACTGGTTTATTAACGTTGGCAACTAACGGTACGGCAACCACCGACAAGGTTACAGTGAACTTAGTTGGCCGTCCCGCAGTGGTTCCAAACGATGTCACGATTGGTGGTATTAAGCTCAACCCTGTGGATGGTACCACAAAACTCTTTACGGAAAGCTTGGTGATTAACTCTAGCGATGCGGTTACGGTTCATGCTATTGGTGCTGGGGGCATCACCTTCAACGAGGAACCAAACGTAGACGAGACAGTCACCGTGACGGGGAATTCAGGTCTGACCGTTCAAGGTGCCATCATAGCAGATAAAGTGGACGCTTCGGCCCTAACCGGTACTACTGGTTTAACAATGACCGCTGTAATGGGGAATGCCGCCAATGGCGCGACGGTTCTTGGTTCTCTCACGGGCAAGAATGTGTTACAGGGAACAATGAAAAATGATCAAATTACGGCAGGTGGAGCCGGCGACACCTTAACAGGAAATGCCGGAGCGGATACCCTAACGGGCGGTGCAGGCGTTGACACCTTTGTGCAAACTGCTGGGGCGACTCTTACGGCGGGTAGCGGTTTTACAAGTGCCACCCTAACCAATGGCGAGATTGCTCAGTTGACCCAGCCAGTTGCTCCTGCTCCCACTAATCCCCTCTCTGGCCCCGATATTATCCGGCAATTCCAGGCCACTGATAAGTTCCAAACAGGTGCTGCTGCCGACTATACCCTGTTAGCGGCGGCTGGGGCTATTGCCGCCAATAAAAACTATGGTATTCGAGGGACTTATACTGCCGCTGGCACTGGTGCTGGTACTTTTACCGTCAATATTACGGCAGGTAACGATCTCCTTATCTTTACGGCAGTGGCTGCTGGATTGAACGCCGCGGCCAACTTAGGAACCAACTTAACCATCCTTCAGGGGGGTGGCGGATTAGCCCTAGCGGCAGCCAACTTCGTCTAAATTTTATCCGCAGAGATTAGTTTTGTCTGTGTCTAATTTAGGCCGATTTGTCTCGTGCCAAGGTTCTACCCTGGCACGATAAAAGGGAGGGTCTCCCTCCCTTCCCTGATCCCCTAGTCCAGTCATAGTAGGGTTAATTCATCAATCAACTCTCATAGTAGGGTTAATTCATGAATTAACCCTACCTTGATAAGGGGGGTGTCGATCCCCCCTTCCCCCCTTGATAAGGGGGGTGTCGATCCCCCCTTCCCCCCTTGATAAGGGGGGTAATAGCTTCAATTTCCTCGCGACTTTTCTGGGGGAAATCGCTTTAAGAGTTCCTGCTTGGAATACTGTAGGAGTAAAGGAGTAAATTCTTCCGGAGGCAGTTGTAAAATCCGGCTGATAATAGCTTGAATTTCTGGGTCTAACTCACCAAAACGGACTCGGAGCAGGTTTTCCACCACCAGACGTTCCCCTTCTTGCAGACCCCGTTCTAAACCCCGTTCTAAACCCCGTTCTAGACCCCGTTCTAGACCCCGTTCTTCTCCTTCGGCCAGTGCTTCTTGATAGACTCTCGTTTGTTTTAAATCACTTAGTCCAAACATAGCTTCAATTTCCTCGCGACTTTTCTGGGGTAATTTGTAAATAATGATACTTTCGATTAGATTAATTAACTGCCGTTGACTGGACTGGTCGGTGATTTCTTCTCTGGTCCGCTCGATTAGGGTTTGAGCAGTCCTCACCGCTGCCGTTTCCGACTCTACTACTAATTTAATCACACCAATTCCTAAGGAGGGATTGTCCCTGCGGAGCAATTCATCGATATAAATGCGTCTAACGCTCGATAAATTGAGGATTTCGCCAAAATGCAGGGATTGTTCCCGTTCCACCCCA
>NZ_JAPZSR010000222.1:0-3342 GCF_027531875.1 Microcystis sp. LE19-84.1B
AATGTCTTAACCCTTGTTGTAAGGGTACACAGCTTACTTCATTGAGAAAGTCTAATTCTTCTTGTTTTTTCCAATCGGTTAGCATTGAAGAAGTTTCAGTATATCCTACTCTTTCTTGTCTTTCATACCATGCTTGTGTTCTGAGATGGAGAGCTTTATTGTAAACTAATCTTACACAGCCCAATGTGCGCCGCAATAGCGACTCTTGTTCGGGTGTGGGGTAAAATCGGTAAGAATAGGCTTTTTCCATGTCTCATATTTTAGCATATATTTCGTAAACGATGCTCATATTTAACAGCAAAGCCAACCTAAAACGGCGGGGTTTCAGACCCAAATTTTCGATGACGACCGACGATATGGCCGATTTCATGGGCAATCACGCTGGCTAATTCCGCCTCATTATCAGCAGTTTTAATCAATCCCGTGTGTAAATAGACAAATCCGCCCATAGTAGCGAAGGCGTTAATGCTATTGTCGCGCACCACTTGAAAAGTGTAGGGAAGGTCAGGGCGATCGCTAGTTGCCGCTAATCGCTGTCCGATTTCTTGGACATATTAGTTAATTCTGGCATCTTTGGAGAGTTTTACCTTACCTGATTCTAATAAACCTTGATTAATCTGCCTACCGAGGGCGACTTCCTGCTGAGGAGAAATAGTGGCAAGTTGAATAACCTGCACACCGCGAAAAAGTAAATCCATCCACGAGCGCCCGAAACTGGGTTGGGGATTGATCATCCCGATACTCAGGGTGAGCAGCAGCGTAATCAGGGTTAATAGCCAAAAACGGCAGAAAATAGGGCGCATAGACGATTCGATCCCATAAAAACCTCATTCCCATTCTAGACAGTCAATATCACCCTTTGCCTGTTACTGTCCCCGATTGGTTTGATAGACGTAAAAGTTAAATAAATCGAATAAACTGCCAACAAAAGCAAAGGTGACAGCGATGGTTAACATTCCTTGTAGGGGATAACCGTCGCCGAAAATGGTTAAAAATTGCAGGATTTGGCTAAAACCGGTCTGAGAAACCCAAGTAAAGCCGGGGACATGACTGGTGGCCAATAAAGCAGCTAAAATAGAACCTACCAAGAGGACGGGGGCAACAAAACTTAATAGGGTGGAAAATAGCAGCGAACGGAGCAAAGTAAGCATGGGTGCTGATCTCCAGAGAATTAGCGGGCGGTCGAACGGGAATAGGAATCTACACTCGCTCCCCTATAGAATATACGTTCATCTCGGCTAGGGGCAGTTTGTTAAAAAATCTTAAAATATCATTAAGATTCTTGGTTAAGAACGATTAAGTGGTACACAAAAGTCAACCCGATAATTGCTGGGGCAGCCTTTTTCAGTGATCAGTGAGGGGTGGGGAAGTGGGGAAGTGGGGAAGTGGGGAAGTGGAGGAATTTAAACACCCCAAAACCCCAAAACCCCAAAACTCCCCGCAACGCGCACGCAGTGACCACCCTATCTCCTGACTCGGAGACTCGGAGACTCGGAGACTCCTGATAACTGATAACTGGTAACTGATAACTGGTAACTGATAACTGGAACTACCTGAAGCATTGATCCCCGTGGTGTGGTACTGTCAATTCAGTGTATTTATCGGCACTGGCTTAAGATTTGTCGCTATTGTCCTCCCCTTCTCCTGTCGCTGTTTTTGAGGCTTTCTATGACCGACATTCCCTTCACCCTAGACCAACTGAGAATTCTCAAAGCGATCGCTGCCGAAGGAAGCTTTAAACGGGCGGCAGATACCCTGTATGTATCTCAACCGGCGGTCAGTCTTCAGGTACAAAACCTCGAAAAACAGCTAAATGTGCCGTTATTTGACCGGGGCGGTCGGAAAGCCCAATTAACGGAAGCGGGACACCTACTCTTAAGCTACGGCGAAAAAATTATCACTCTCTGTCAAGAAACCTGTCGGGCGATCGAAGATCTACAAAATCTGCAAGGGGGAACCCTAATCATCGGTGCTTCCCAAACCACGGGAACCTATCTTCTTCCCCGCATGATCGGGATTTTTCGGCAAAAATACCCAGAAGTATCCGTACAGCTACAAGTTCATTCCACCCGTCGCACCTCTTGGAGCGTTGCTAACGGTCAAGTGGATTTAGCCATTATCGGGGGAGAAGTTCCCGCCGAATTACAAGAAACCCTGCGGATTATCCCCTACGCAGACGATGAACTGGCTTTAGTCCTGCCTATTTTTCATCCTCTGTCTAAGGTAGAAATGATTCAAAAAGAGGATTTATATCGACTAAAATTTATCACCCTCGATTCCCAATCGACGATTCGCAAAGTCATCGACAAGGTTTTAACCCGTTGCGAGATCGATACCAAACGCTTAAAAGTGGAGATGGAACTTAACTCGATCGAGGCGATTAAAAATGCCGTACAATCCGGTTTAGGGGCGGCTTTTGTCTCGGTGACAGCGATCGAAAAAGAACTACAAATGGGAGTTATCCACGCGACCAGAATTAAAGATGTGGAAGTACGACGCACCTTGTCGGTAATTATTAACCCGAATCGCTATCGCTCGAAAGCTGCCGAAGCTTTTACCCTAGAAATACTACCCCAATTCTCCACCTATCCGGAATATCTGGCTGACGACCACAACTTTGAACCGATTCCTAACTCGCAACCCGCCGAAATTATGAGTAAATAGGGTTGGCTGAATAAATCTAAAAACCTTGTTGGGTAAGACTTTTAGACTTTTTGGAAACCAAAAAGTACCAGATATGGGAGTGATCGGGTGGAAAATCCCTGGACTTTTTCCCTGAAAATTAGGTAATTGACCCCTTCAAAATCGGTAAAACCCTACACCCCCCCGATGTCGGGGGGGTAGGGGGGGTCACACCCTGCCCCCAGGAAAAACTTTTTCAGCAGACCCTATTTAATGGTTAATTGATAGAAAGACAAGGTAAATTATTGGTGGCTATGCGCGGAGATGGGAGTCGTCAATCAGCCCAAAAACTTTGGGGCCAGTTTACCCGGTGTTTACCGACAATGCGCGGTTGCTTACACAGACTTTTGGGAGTCCTAAGTAGGTGGGTGGAATTAAATATAAGATGAACGTAGGTTGGGTTGAAGCATGAAACCCAACGCCCGATTATGTTACGCTACCGCTAACCCATCCTACAAATAATTGTGCCTCCCTACTTATAAGACAGTAATTCCGAGTAAACGTCATCGAGCGGTCGGAAAAGAAACTGGTCAAACTAATCCTATTGAAAGATTAAATAATACCTTTCGACAAAGGATTTCTCGGTTGGTGAGAGAGAGTCTATCTTTCTCTAAAAAAATGGAGAATCACGTTGGGGAACCCTTTGGTATTTTATCCATG
>NZ_JAPZSR010000121.1:0-8839 GCF_027531875.1 Microcystis sp. LE19-84.1B
GAGAGAATCGTCGTTCAAAACCTTGCGTCTTCATCGGCCCGTGTCCTGTAGGGGCGAAGCATTCGGGCAATAACCTATCGGTGAAACCGTAGATTTTCTATCCGAATGCTTCGCCCGTACTTTTTCAGCAGACCCTATATATATAGGGTTTGCCGAAAAAGCCTTTCGTGGGGTTAGGAGTCGGTCCTCAGTATTCAGGAGTCAGTATTCAGATGCGGGTTTTCAGTTCACTGTTCACAGCAAAATACTCCCCACTTCCCCACTTCCCCACTTCCCTATCCCTTTTAAACAGGATTTATTATTAGCCTGTATCAGCATTTCTGATTCTATAGTTAAGTTTGGCTAATAACAGCTTATTTTTAGTTCCTTGTCAAGCCCCTATTATAATTTTTAATCTCTGATCCTTAGTCCGATTTAACATTGATATTAAAAATCTGGTTTTTTGTAGCGAATATAACAGTTTTATTAACCATTATCTGCATACATAGAGGGAAATCGAGGGAGGCTGATAATCCCTGAAAGCCTTGTCAATACTAGCATTATTACCTCTCGACATTTCACTAATTCCCCAAGTTTTCCTAACCTTGACCCCCTCTAGGAGACAAAAAATTAAAAACTTCCCATCTTAACTTGGTTCTTAGCGCAAGTCAACCCTTTATTTAAATTTTTGATTCTCTTGCCCGATAACGATATAAATTCTCGTAATGACCAACCGATTTTCCGTGATACGGTTGAACAGAACGCAACCAAGTTAGCTCTGCAAGCACAAAGGAATGTTAGCAAATTCCTTCAGCTTTGCATTGGGAACTTGCTAACGAACAATAAGAAAGTCTATGAATAAACAACTGATCAACAAACTACAAGCTGTAACTGCCCTTACCGTAGTGGGGACTACAGCCTCGATAATTTGTTCCCAGACAGCAGGACACAGCAACAGCCTGACGGATATTAGCGTAGGTCGTCAAACTGTTATCGAGTCAACTACTCAAACCGTTCTGTCCGCTTTTTCTAATAGTCGAACATTCGATTCAGATATTAAATTATCACGTTCGGTTCAAGATAATGCTAACGAAATTCTAAAAACTTTAGAGTCCCTAGTGGACAAAGAAAATACCGTCCCAGCAAGCGTTACACCCCAGACCCAAGAGGCCATTCCTTCGACGATACAACCCCAATCACAACCCAATCAAGTCAAACCAGTCCCGGCCAGCAATCCTACCTCAGTGACACCGCCAGAGAAGCCGAAAACAACCCAAGGGACAAAAACCAGCAGTCGCCCCCGTAAACGGGGAATGGCCTCTTGGTATGGTTCCGGTTTCCACGGTCGTCGCACCGCTAGTGGTGAGACTTTTAACTCTGGTGGTTTAACCGCCGCCCATCGCTATCTACCTTTCGGCACTAGGGTTAGGGTAACTAATCTGCGTAACGGGCGCTCGGTGGTGGTGCGAATTAATGATCGCGGTCCGTTTAGCGGTGGTCGCGTCATCGACCTCTCCAGAGGTGCGGCAGCGATTATCGGTGTCTTCCAGTCGGGAGTTGCCCCAGTGGTCTTGGAAGTTTTAGGCAGATAATCAGTTATCAGTTATCAGTTATCACTGCTATAGTGATCCTATTGGGATTTGACGGGGTTTATGTTAGAAATTAACGATTTATCGGTTAATTATGGCGGAATAAAGGCATTACAGCAGGTTAGTTTAAGGGTAGAAACGGGGGAAATTGTCACCCTGATTGGAGCGAACGGAGCAGGAAAAACGACGACTCTAAAGACGATATCTCGGCTTTTAACAGCAAAGACGGGGCGAATAATCTATCAGGGTCAAGATATTACCCATTTACCGCCCCATGAAATCGTTAAACGGGGAATTGCCCATAGTCCAGAAGGGAGAAGAATCTTAGCTCGTCAAACAGTCTTGACAAATTTGCAGTTAGGTGCTTATACGAGAAGCGATCGCCTAGGAGTAAAAAGTGATATCGAAGAGCAGTGGCAACTGTTTCCCCGACTATCGGAGCGCCGAGAGCAGTTAGCGGGAACCCTAAGCGGTGGGGAACAGCAGATGCTGGCGATCGCCAGAGCTTTAATGAGTCGTCCCAAGTTATTGTTACTAGACGAACCCAGTTTAGGACTAGCGCCGCAGATAGTGCGAGAAATCTTCAGTATTATCCGTCAATTAAACGAATCGGGAGTAACTATCCTGTTAGTGGAACAAAACGCCCATTTAGCCCTAGAAACTGCCAATCGCGGCTATGTTTTGGCAGCGGGACGCTTGACTATTGCGGGAGAAGCTGGGGATTTACTCAAGGATGAGCGAGTCAAACAAGCTTATTTGGGCTGATCAATCACAGTGCGGGGATCATTGAAGAAAATCTATAGTAAAACTTGGTAAAAAATATTAACAAAATTTTACAAAGTCGCATAGAATGAACACATAACGAAATAGGTATTTTTTCTTACTGCCATGCTAACGGCTAACTTCCCCTGGCTCACTGCCATCATTTTGCTCCCCTTGCTTGCCTCCTTCCTAATCCCTGTAATCCCCGACAAGGAAGGAAAAACTGTTCGTTGGTTCGCTCTTGGAGTCGGACTAGCAGACTTTATATTAATGTGTTACGTCTTTTTACAAAAATATGATTTAAGCAACCCCAACCTACAATTAGTAGAAAAAATCGATTGGGTTCCCCAAATTGGTTTAAGTTGGGCGGTGTCGGTGGATGGTATCTCGGCACCGTTAGTTTTATTAGCAGGATTGGTGACAACCCTTTCTATCTTGGCCGCGTGGCAAGTGGACCGCAAACCCCGTTTATTCTACTTCCTGATGCTGTTGCTCTACGCCGCTCAGATTGGTGTTTTCGTTGCCCAAGACTTATTATTATTCTTTTTAATGTGGGAAATCGAGTTAATTCCCGTTTATCTACTCGTTTCCATCTGGGGTGGTCAAAAACGTCGTTATGCCGCCACTAAATTCTTACTCTACACCGCCGCCGCTTCTATCTTCATCCTCGTTGCCGGTCTAGCCATGGCCCTCTACGGTGGTGGTGCAATGACCTTTGATATGGCGGAATTAGGATTTAAAGATTATCCCCTCGCTTTAGAATTAGTCCTTTACGCCGGTTTATTAATCGCTTTCGGAGTCAAACTCGCCATCTTCCCCCTCCATACTTGGCTCCCCGATGCTCACGGTGAAGCTTCTGCACCTGTATCGATGATTCTCGCTGGTGTTCTCCTCAAAATGGGCGGTTATGGTTTAATCCGCCTTAATATGGGGCTTCTACCCGATGCACATATCTACTTTGCTCCGATTCTAGCGATTCTCGGTGTCGTTAATATTATCTACGGTGCTTTCGCTTCCTTCGGTCAACAAAACATGAAACGCCGTCTCGCTTATTCCTCGGTTTCACACATGGGATTCGTCCTTTTAGGGATTGCTTCCTTTACCGATGTGGGTATTAGCGGTGCTATGTTACAAATGCTCTCCCACGGTTTAATTGCCGCCGTCTTATTCTTCCTTGCTGGTGTCACCTACGACCGCACCCATACCTTAGCTTTAAACGAGATGGGTGGGATTGCTCAAGCGATGCCGAAAGTCTTCGCTCTCTTTACTGCCGGCGCCATGGCTTCCCTAGCGTTACCCGGAATGAGCGGTTTTGCCAGCGAAATTACCGTATTCATCGGTGTCACTAGCAGTGACGTTTATAGCCAAACCTTCCGGGTTGTGACTGTTTTCCTCGCTTCCGTTGGTTTAATCCTCACCCCGATTTATCTACTCTCCATGCTTCGTCAAGTTTTCTACGGAGATGGTTCTTCCTGCGATATTACTAACATTCTCCCCAACAAAAGCAACGAACAAGCAGTTTGTTTCGGTACTAGCTGTGTCCTCCCCCATGAATCAGAATATATTGACGCTAAACCCAGAGAAATCTTTATCGCTGTCTCTTTCCTCGCTTTGATTGTCGCTATCGGTTTCTATCCCCAACTGGCTACCCGTATCTACGATGTGAAAACGGTGGCAGTTAACTCGGAAGTGCGTCAAGCTTACACAGAAATCGCCGCTACTCGTCAAAATATCTACGCTGAAACTCAACTGGACGTAAGCGCCAAAGTTGCCAGCATCCTCCAATAAATTGGCAAGTCTAAAGTGAATAGGTTATCAGGAGTAGAAATTCTGCTCCTGATTTTTTTTTGGCGAGGAGATAATTAATTAGGGTTGGCTGAATAAATGTGAAATATAGACGAGATAAGGGTTTTAGGGGTCTATTTCGCAAAACAAGTGCAAGATTTTCAGAGAATCGTGGTCTTGTAGGGGCGAAGCATTCGGGCATAACCTATCGCTGAAACCGTAGATTTCCTATCCGAATGCTTCGCCCCTACTTTTTCAGCAAACCCTACATAAACAAACTATAATCTACATGAAAGAAATGTCCTAATAATTTCGCCTGTTCTTGGCTAATTGACCCTTTTCCTGCAATTAAACTAGAAGCAATTTTGTCAGAGCCAAGGATTATGGCTATGTCTTTCTTGTTAACGCTTTGTTGCTCCATCAAAAACAATAACATAGAATTAGGTGTGGTTGATTCTTGTAGATAAAAGCTTCTTTCAAAATTCTCAATTAAAAAAATTAGAAGCTCATAAAGTTCATCTTCTTCGGGAGTTCGATGCTGACGGTGCATCAATTCTTCGACAATAACCAGAGCTTTTTCATTTTCTGCTTCTGTTCTGATAACTTTAGGTAAATGGCGAGCTAGTAATTCTTTGTATTTTTCTGGATTAAAAGTAAGGGTCATTTTTCCATTGCTCCTTATCGTATTCAGCGTGAGTTAAAACATACTTGATATAAATTAGCCGCTTCTGATAATCGATACTGGTTATAAGGCGATAACGATTTCCTTTAATGTTAAAAACAGTAAAATTACCAACTGCTTCTGCTTGGGGAAATACTGTTTGAACCTCAACTAAATTATACCAAATTGCTTGACTGGCAATTTTATGCCAATTTTCTAAAGCTATTCGGGAATCAGCGTGTTTATTCGTAAATTCTCGTAATCTTCGATAGCTGATGACGTGCATTTATAAAAACAAACATAAATTATCTCTATTGTGTGGACAATGCTCATTAAATAAAATTAAGGAATACATTTTTTAACTTGCTCAAGAGACAATCCCAACGTACTAGCAATTTGCTCGGCCGTCAAGCCAAGCTCGACTAAGTTTGGAATAATTTCTAGTTTTGCTTTTTGTCTTTCTCTTTCCAGAATTGTCAGGCTTTCTTTAACATAAGGTATAGCAGTTTCTTCTATTATTGATTCAATATTTTCTGTCTCATAACTTTGTAAAGGTTTGGAACAGAGATTAATATTACTAATTTGAATTGGATTGCCGACAATTTGATATTGAGAATTAGCATATCCTAGCCTCTCAATAGTAGCACGAAAATTAGATTTATTTAAATCTTCTCCCAAAGCTTCAGAAAGAATGCGCCACAGTTCATAAGCTTCATCTTTAGTATGCCCTGCCGAACAATGATATTCTTCAGCAATATGGGTATATTTTTTTCCATTAAGGACTCCCTTCAGAATCGCAACTTGCAGACTGTCAAGATGTTGCCCCGTTTGTGCGAAAACTAGGTCATCCACGTATTTCAACACCGCTTGTACGTCCATTAACCTGTTGCTTCATACCTCTAACGCCCACCCGTTATTATCCGCTATAATCCGCTTTATGTCAAGATTCTTAATAAAACTTCCGTCTTTATCCGCCACAATCCGACTTTAGATTAGCTGAAATCAGGCTTATGCTTGAAGCAGGAATTGATGAGGCTAAAAGAATGGCTAATAAAATTACCACCATAACACTAGCTACTGGAGTTTTCCTCGGTTGTGCAGTCATTGAAACTCCCGTTGTAAATTCTGCTCCAACATTACTCGGACCAACTCCTTATCTTAGCTTTAATGATAGTCCATTTAAAAATGTTAACTTTAGCTATTTTTACCTTGAGGATTTTGAGGATGGTTCCCTGAATGTGCCAGGTGTTACAGCCTCTAGTGCTAGTGGCTTACCATTTGGCGTGGAAGGTCCAGGTTTTTATACAGATTCTGTTGATATTGACGACGGAGTGATTGATGGAAACGGGCAACAAGGTCATTATCTCGTTGAAGTAGGTAATGGAATAATAGGAGGCTTTAAATTTACTTTCAATGCCAATACTTTAGGAAACTTTCCTACTCATGTAGGTATTGTCTGGACAGATTCATATTCAAGCTTTGGCGGAATAGATCAAACACCACTAACTTTTGAAGGGTTTGATGCACAAGGAAATTCTTTAGGTACTATTGCACTTGGTCAGGGACAGATTGGCGATACCAGAAACGACGGAACAACAGTTGATGATCGCTTTTTTGGAGTTATCAATTTAGCAGGCATTTCAGCTATCTCAATATCTCAGACTTTGATCAATGTAGGCTTTGGAGTAGATCACTTACAATATGGATTTGTTCCCCAATCTAGTCAACCTGTTTCTGAACCTTCCACTGTCTTTGGTTTATTAGGATTCGGTTTATTTGGACTAGGTGTATTCTGCAAGCGGACTGTTTCAGCTAATTGGATGTAATAGATTCTCCCGATCTCCCGGGGAGCATCCCACTTTTGCAATAAGCAATTGTACTTAGATGTGAAATGCTTATATGGCAAGCCTTTTCGGGAGTTCATAGATTTTTAACGGTTCTCTAAATTGTGTGATTGGAACCAGAATCGTTATACTAAATCCGGTTATTAAAGACTGATTATTTATTCCCCCTTTTGCATGAGTGCCTTTTGCCTGTCCTGATATGTAGCCTATGCTCAACGGATTTAGTATAACTTCTGCTGATCACCATAAGTGAGAGAAATTCACAAATATGAGATACACCCGATTGATAGTGAACACTCATTATATATTAATAAACATAAATAAATATGAAGTAATTTAAGTTTCAAGAAGAATGAACCCGATCTTTTTTACGATGGGGGTAAAAGTGATTTTCAATTTCTCAGGTTGAAAGATGAATCCAGATTAAGCTATCTCAACGATAAGAGGACAAGCCAATGTTTGAAGATTTTACCTATATTACCGATGAGGCTTTTTTAGAGAATTATTGGTGGGAAGAAAAAGTTATCTGTCCCCACTGCCAGGGCAAAGGAAGAATCTATCTAGAGACAGAGAATGAATCCGTCCCCTGTAAATTCTGTGAGGGTAAAGGCATTATTAAACGAAAACAAGAGGAAGCTAACTATTCCTAAAAATCTGTATAATTAGATACCATAAATTAAAAATATTCTTGAGTTAAAACCTCTGGCTGACATTGTTTAATTTCGCTGTTAATTCCCAGGGCAGATTCCGATTGGAGGTCTTCGATATAACCGGATTGATAGGATAAAGCTTCAGAAAAACTCTCGAAAGGACCGAAATAATAGAGACATTTCGGCTGACTGGTGGTAATCTCTATCCACCAGGGTTGAGGTGGTAAACTAGGCTTAATCTGGGCAGTTTCTGGGTCAAGAGGCCTTATACTGAGAATCTTGGCCCCTTGGCGCAGCAGGCGCTGTGTTTCTTGACTCATACGGCTTTTAGGTACTCGCAGGACTGTCCGGGAGAAGCGTTGAGGCAAAGAGCCAGAAGAACCGGAAAAAACAACTTCATAGAGAAATATTTGATTCTCTCCCTGATTATTAGCCTCTAGCATACAGAAAAGATTCTCTTTTGGGGGTAAGGGTTAAAAAAACAGATGCTACTTTGAGCAGATGACTCAAGCAAAATCATCTCCTAACAGAGTAGCGCATCTTGATACGATAGCATAGAGCGGCAAAAAGTTAGGTTTTGACCTACTCTCCCCTCACAGCATAGCTTGACGAGAGATTCTTCAACAAGAAGAACCGGAGGTAATGATTCGGTAGTAGTGGCGTAGCTCTCTTGCTTATCTAGCCTGAGTTGTGTAGAATATTGACTAATAAAAATAATTACCTGACAAATGTCAAGAATTTGCTTTTTAAGTAGGTGGGTGGAATTAAATATAAGATGAACGTAGGTTGGGTTGAAGCATGAAACCCAACGCTCCCATGGGTTACGCTACCGCTAACCCATCCTACAAATAATTGTGCCTCCCTACTTATGATTGCTGTTTTTATCAATATCTTGTCTTGGCTCATTAAATTTTGGTGGGATGGCGATGAAGATTTAGAACAGAATCTTCTAACAAAAGATTCACAAGCTTCAATATTTCGTTGTCCTAAATGGGGTTCTTGCCATACCCTCAAAAATGGTTCTACACATAATGGCAAACCCAAACGTCAGGGTAAAGATTGTGGTCAACCGTTGGTAATTAATCCTAGTAATAAAACCGTCTCTAACGAAACCAAAAAATTAATAGCTCTACTGCTGCTAGAAAGAATTTCTCGGCGAGGTATTGCTAGAGTAACGGGAGGGGAGCATCTCATTTATGCAAGTGAGTAATTATACTTATTTCTAAAACTGGTTTCTAGCAAGGCTTTCAAAATAGCTTGACATAAAAACCTGATTTAGGGGTTACAAAGGTGAGATGCTCCCAACGTGAAACGGGAGTGAGTTGGTCATGGTTACAAAACTATGTTAATAATAAATTTAGCCAAGCCCCTCGCCAGGTATAGGTAACAGACAAACCTAAAGGCAAATTAATCATAGAAATTTCTGTGATGAGTTATGGTCATTCGTATTTTCTCAGAAAATCAAGGTATATATTTGGTTAGCTATCGATAGAACTACCCGAGAAATAATTGGTTGTTATTGAGGAGATAGAAGCCGTGAATCAGCTAAAAAGATCGGGAAAAGTCTTC
>NZ_JAPZSR010000166.1:0-19776 GCF_027531875.1 Microcystis sp. LE19-84.1B
TGATAACTGATAACTGATAACTGATAACTGATAACTGATAACTGATAACTGATAACTGATAACTGATAACTGATAACTGATAACTGATAACTGATAACTGATAACTGATAACTGATAACTGATAACTGATAACTGAATTAAGCCATAACCATACCACCATCGACGTTAAAGACTTGACCAGTGATATAAATAGCGGCGGGATCGGCGGCTAAAAAACGCACCATCCCGGCGACTTCTTCCGGTTTTCCGTAACGGGATAGGGGAATATATTTGAGGATTTCATCTGCTTTGAGGTCATGAGTCATATCAGTTTCAATAAAGCCGGGGGCCACGGCATTAACAGTGATGCCTCGACTGGCAAATTCCTTGGCTAAAGTTTTTGTTAAACCGATAACACCAGCTTTAGCGGCGCTGTAATTAGATTGACCCGGATTACCCATCAAACCGGATACAGAAGTGATGTTAATTATGCGGCCGCTTTTCTGTTTTAACATCAATTTACCGACGGCACGAGTGCAGAGAAAAACCCCGGTTAAATTGAGATCGATGACTGCTTGCCAGTCTTCTAATTTCATTCTTAACATTAGGGTATCCCGGGTAATCCCGGCATTATTAACTAAGACATCAATATGACCGAATTTTTCTTTGGTACTGTCCACTAAATTATCCACTTCTTCGCTTTTAGCCACATCTGCTTGTAGTGCTATGGCCTTTCCCCCGGCCGCAGTAATTTCTTCAACAACGGCATCGGCAGCACTGCTAGATTTAGCATAGTTTACCACTACAGTAGCACCCTGGCTGGCTAATTCCAAGGCGATCGCTTTGCCGATCCCTCGCGAGGCCCCGGTTACTATGGCTACTTTGTCTTGTAAATGCTGGCATTCTGCGGGTAATAGTTTCATAATTTTCTGCATTCCCCAAATAATCGTCAAATCTCAAGAGAAAACTTTGTACTGATAACTTTGCTCAAAACACTTCATTATCTCACAAGCGGGTTAATCTGACCGCAGCAATGCTCAAGTGCGATCGCTTTGTCCCCACTTTCCTGTATAGTATCAGGGAGAATTGGCCGCCACTAATTGATCGAGTTGTTGCTGCATCAAATAACAGACTTTCTCATAACATTCGCTTACATAACGGCGGTCCCGGGCTGCTTTTTTGCCGTAACGTTCAAAAATAATTGGGGGACAAACCCGGGTATGTATCGGTACGGGTAAGGGAATATTCGGCAAGGGACCGATAGCTAGTCCCCAGGGTAAACCGAAATAGATGGGACAAGTCCCGGGGTCAATACCGAAAGGCCAAGGCATACCCTTTTCATGTAATTCTTTTAATTGAGGATAAATATCCTCGAGGACAAACAGAGTCGAGTGAGCGCCGTGGGAAATGGCGGGAATAATCGGCACTTCGTACTGTAAAGCTAGTTTAACAAAAGCTTGATTACCAGCAAAATGAATTTTATTTCTTAAACTGTGGGGACGGAAAACATCCGTAGCACCTCCGGGATAAATTAGGACACTAGCGCCACTATCCAAAGCGGCGATCGCCATTTTCGGATGTGCATGAACGGCCCCCATTTGGGTCGCTAGACTAGCTTGGGGTGGGAAAAATCGCCAGACTCGCGAATCCATCAAACCATAGACTAAGCGATCGCTGCCAAAGCGTTGAAACCAATCATACATCATCATAAACATATCGGGAGCTGCTAAACCGCCGTTATGGGAGCCGATGAATAATACTTGTCCTGAGGGGGGAATATTTTCCCAACCATCGGTTTCGACGCGAAAATAATGGTGATAAAACCAATCCAGAAGGGGGACAAATTTTTCGATCACTTGCGGATCCCGATCCTCTAATGACCAACCGGTGAGGGTATCAACAGGGGCCTTGGCCGCTTCTAGGGATAATTCAGCAAAAGTGGCCGTAGATGAGACAAAAGAACTAAAAATCTGCATTGATGCCCAGTGGATAATTTAAGCGCATCTTATTATCGCAAATTTCGGTTAAAAAACCCATCGTTTGAGAACGGCTTTCCTTGATAATTTTATCATCTTTAATGTCTAATCTTCACCGTTGAACCAATTTTTATCTAATAACTGCTCTAAACTGTAAGGACATTCTGAGGGAAAATCGCCAGAAAACCCAGTTTTTTGTTGAACATAATCTAAAGCATCCTGATAGATTATCGGTAATTCCTCGGCTAAATAATTCTGTAAATTTGTCGTTAAACATTTTCTTAATTGCGTGCGAAAACTGATAATTTCTGCTCGCCAATGATTCCCATTTATTTCGGCTTCTGTTGTCCAATAGTGTAAAAGTAATAAATGCCTGATTACTTGTTCAAGTAAGCTACTGACTCGGTTTTTATCTCTTTTACTCAAGCTTTCTAATTCCTCAATCAAATGGATGACATCTAATTCATCTAAGCGATTTTCCTTGAGGAGTTTTATCGTTTCCTCTAACCAAAGATGTTGATCAATTTCGTAAAGTAGTGGCAGGGTTTCTCCTCCCTCTACTTGCCAGGGATTCTGATTTAAAGTTTTCATTTCGTTGTTTGCGGTTCTTAATAGGAGATAAGTACCCTCATATATATATTAGGCCACTTTCTCCTAATTTTGATAGTGACACGGGAAAAATCACCGCGTAGGCACCCCATACAAATTCTGACATACCATATCATTCGGAGGACAAAAGTTGACAGGGTTGAGACAGTGCGATCGCCAGTTTTGTAGGGTGCGTTACACAATGTTAACGCACCTCTTTACTGATTCAAGCTATTAAAATATGGCGTATAAATTAAAGATTGGGTTCAATTTATAACTCTACCCAATTCTCTAAACTTAATCCTTCAATCCTCAATAAATCACCGTCATTAGAAACAACAATTAAACTTTTAACTATAGCAGTAGCAGCAATTAAAATATCTTCTGTTTGTATGGGTAATCCTCTTAATCTAAGATCAGCATGAATTTCGGCTGCTTTTTCTAAAATAGCTAAATCATCTAATAAAATAATTTGATAATCCTGACAAAGTTGGTTAAATCTTTCTCTTTATTTAGGTGCAGCAACTGCCAAAAATACTCTCTTAATTTCAAAATAAGTAATGCAACTGATAAAGATACTTTTTCTTTGAGCTTTGACATCTTCAATTTTTTGATAAACTTCAAGATTACGCTTAATTAGTATCTAGCGAATAACTCATAATTACCTATTTACGCTTAATTGCTTCATCAAAAATAGCCATTTGTTCAGGAGTAAAATCGCCGCCAATTTTTGACAGGATTTCTGTGGACATAATAAAGCTACAATGCTCTTTCAATTCTGCCTCTGACATAGTGTTAAATTCCTCAAAAGGTAAATTTTTTTCAAATAATTCAACCAAATGTTTCACTATTTCTGAATAATTAAGCTCCTCTTTAAAGAAAGGACGATCTTCCATTAAAATAGAAACAACTTGCTCAATTCTCTTGATCATCGATTTTTGTCTGACATCAGTTGATAACATATTTATGCCGCCAGTAAATTTTCAATAATATTTATCAACTGCCAATATATCAAGTTTCTCGTGGTTATGCAACATCGTGAGTTCGATCTCGAATAGATCCCCGTAACGGTGTCTTGAGTGGGATGTACCGCCATTCTCATCGGATGGTGATTTCTGCGATGTCGAACCTGTTTGGGGTGAAGATGTCTTTATGGTTAAAAGATCGCAAGGGACGCACCTTATCAGACGAGGACATATTACACTATCTTTATGATAGTAGTAACCTTAGCCGAAACCATGAAGTTAATGAAGTTAATCGATACTGCTATACCCAGTTTCCCAATTGAGTAATTGGCACTTTAAAACTTTAGAGGAATTAGAAGTCAAAGTAGATAAATTGTTTAAGAAGTAACACCCCGGAGGGTTGCTTCTCTCACGGAATTTCCCTTCATCCTTGATGCTTTATCTGCTCTGAATACAATTTAATTTGGTATAAGCAGAAGTCCCATCGCTAAAAGCGAGGGACTTCTGCTGACACTCAGTTAAACACAGTAAGAGCTTATTGCCTTAAACCAGAGGATGTCACAGCACTATATTGGTAACAGGTAAACTATACACTCCAGCGATCGCCAATTGAAAGTCGCTGACTGCATCGCCGTTGGTATCCCCGCAAAGGAGACCGCCGTCAAAGCGCAGTTGTCCCGCTTGACCTGAAAAATCCGAGGCACCAATAAACGTGAAACTCTGATTACCATCGTTGAGGGAGTTGGCATCAATGCCAGAGATGTCAATAGTATCAAGATCAGTATTGAAATCGAGGATATTGTCTTGGTTTGCACCTTGACCGATTTCATCAACGGTGTTGAAGATAAAACGGTCCGGACCTTCACCTCCCGTTAGTTGATCTGACCCTAATCCTCCGATAAGAATGTCCTCACCACTACCACCGTTAAGTTTGTCCTCACCACCGCCACCAATAATGACGTTATTGGCAGCATTACCGGTGATATTATCATTCCCCCAATAGCCATTTATTTCGATATTGTTACCGACAAAAGCCGTATTAGAGAAGTCGAGGGTATTGGCACTCCAATCACCGACGATGGTGACTTTTCCTGTTACTCCTGTCCCGTCGATGGTTTCAATGCCACTATTGGTGCTAAAGGAAAGAATCCCCAGGTCCACGTCTCCTGTACCCAAAGCCACAATTTTATCCACCCCAGAGGTGCCGGTATCGGTATAGATGTCGTAGCCTTGGAAACTCGACCAGCCTCCGGCTAGATTACCGGAGACATAATAAGTGTCTGAGTCTTCACCTCCATCTAATTGGTCATTGTCTGCGCCGCCATAGAGTAAGTCATTGCCAACCCCACCCGATAAAGTGTCAGACCCCCAATCTCCATCGAGTAGGTCATCGCCGCCGCCACCATTGAGAATATCGTTTCCCCCGTAACCCATCAGGTGTTCGGCAAGATTCGTACCTGTAATCGTGTCGCTAGAGTTATCACCGTAAATAATGGTTTTCTGAAGATAGAAATAGTTGAGCCAACTGGCAACATCATTCAGGCGAGCATTGGCATCGCCGTCTTCGTTGACGAGACGATTTTCTTCGATGGTAAAGCCAATATGATAGAGTCCATCGGCTACGGTATTGACTAAATTTTTACCGAAGTATTGGGTTGTCGCTCCGTCATTTTGTACCAGGTGGTAGCCTGTTTCCTCATTTCCCTCATCGTCACCGTGGAGGAGGATAAATTCGTCATAGTGATTAGTGCGAACCCACTGATTGAGGGTGCGAATATCATCGCTGGTAATCCAGCCATCAGCAGCGATACCTGTAGCTGTAACGCCATCGACTAATAGATGGTTAAGTCCGTCGGCGGCGGCGGCTCCGGCGTTAATATCCCCCGCATTTGTCCACTTGGCTAAGCCAGTATCGATTTTGATGGTATCGACAATTTTGTCTAATCCTGTGCCAGTGGTGGACTGATCAACGTAAAAATATGTTACCCAATCTGCTACGTCTTTGACTGTGGCATTAGCTGCACCATCTTCGTTGAGAAACCGCCCATTTTGGATCTCAAAACCAATATGATAGATTCCGTCGGCAACGGTATTAACTAGGTTTTTCGCAAAATATGTGGTCTTAGCGCCGTCATTTTGAACTAAATGGAAGCCAGTTTCTGTTGTGCCGTCATCATCCCCATGCAGAACAACAAAAGTGTTATAACGGGTGGCATCAGAGCGAATCCAATTGTTAATTTGTGCAATATCGCTTTCGGAAATTGAACCATCGGCGGCGAGATTGTAGGTGGTAATCGCTGTTTTTAATAAATCATTCAGTCCATTGGCAGCATCAGCACCGCCAGCAATTTCTTGCCAAGGTATATTTTGCGCTAAACCCTGATCAGCAATGACTAATTCCGTAATCTGATCAAGTCCGGTATTAGTTGTTGCCCGATCTGTATAAAATTGGGTTAGCCAATCCGCTACTTGGGTGACAGTGGCATTGGCGTTACCATCTTCATTGACAAAGGTGCCATTTTCGATTAGGAAACCAATGTGATAAATGCCATCAAAAACCGTATCAACTAAATTCTGATTGCGATACTGTTGAGTCGCTCCGTCATTTTGGACTAAATGAAACCCTGTTTCTGTTGTACCGTCATCATCGCCGTGGAGAGCAGTAAATTCTGCTAAACGGTTAGCACGAATCCAGCCATTAATCGCGGTTACGTCACTGACAGTAAAAATGCCGTTACTAGCAACTCCAGTGGCTTGTTTGGCTTCTAATATTAACTGATTTAATCCGTTAGCCGCCGTCATTCCACCCGTAATATTTGTGCCGAGATTAGCACCAGCAAGTCCCGGATCTCTGCCAATTCTTTCAACCGTTTGATCTAGTCCCGTTCCGGTTGTTCCGCTTGGGGAATTTTGCACCATCGAATAAGATTTGCTTGCCATAATTTTTAACCATAAAAAATAAGGTAGTTAGTGAAATAGCAACAATTGTTAGACAAGTAACGACAAAACCCCACTAAGGCAGGTTTATCCTAAATCCAGTTAGCAAAACCCAGTTATCATCAGAGACCACTGAAGTGGTCACATGGAACAAAAAGGCTTGTCCACTGCACTGGATCAGGGGGATTTGGTGTTACCCTGACAATTGCGGATCGATATCCTCACCCACACCCGAAGTCGATCCCAACGATTGGACAGTCTCAGATACTCAATAAGTTCTAACCGATTGTCTTGCCTCTGCTCAGACTATCGAACGAGGCTTTCCGACCTTGATAGTCCTGAGTCGGCGTTTGATAATCTAACCTTTGATGGAATCTTAGCTTATTGTAGCACTTTATACAGATATATGGTCTGCGCTGCTTTTTCTCTCTTAGCGTTGCTCAAATAAAAATACCTGATCTTGCGCGTAACTCAATTTAAACCCATGCGATCGCTGCAAGCGTCCGATCAGATGGCTGACAACCGACTCGGTGCTATCTACTTTCGCCTATAAAATAACTTTACATTTCTTTGATCACTTTTGGAAAATGCTATCTTGTGGATGGAACAAAAGAGCTAAAAATCTCCATTGATGCCAATTGGATAATTTAAGCGCATCTTATGATAGTCTAAATCTTTTCTTAAAGATGGCAGTAGGAAAGAGCGGCTACCGTGAGAGAGTAGTATCCATCGTCTCGGTCTTGAGTGGGATGTATGGCCATTCTCATCGGATGGTGGTTTCTGTCATGTCCGACCTGTTTGGGGTGAAGATGTCTTTATGGTTAAAAGACCGCAAGGGACGCACCTTGTCAGGCGAGGACATATGACACTATCCTTATGATAGTAGTAACCTGAGCCGAAACCATGAAGTTAATGCAGTTAATCGATACTGCTATACCCGGTTTCCCAATTGAGTAATTAAAGAAGCTAAATCATGAAATTTAAGTTTTTAAAAGGAGTTAATCAATGAAAACAATTAGTTTTAAAACCCATGGGGGAGAAGATGGAACATTACAAATATCTTTACCGCCTGAACTTAAAAACACAGATTTAGAAGTCACCTTAGTTTATCAGCCAATATCTCTAAAAGAAAAAGAAGAAAAAACCACATTTAGCCAATGGCAAGAAGGCTTCTTTGAAGAAGTAATTGGCGGTTGGGAAGGTGAATTATTAGTAAGAGAAAAACAGCCAGATTATGAGGAAAGAGCGATCAAGAATGATTAAGGACAAAAATCAGCAAACCTATAGAGACCCTAGTATTGTCGGTTATTATGCCCAATTAACCGCGCTACAGCCGGCAGAAAGGACAATTTTAACCCTGCTGCAACAGCGTTTATCGACGATGAAAATGCTTGATTTAGGGGTAGGTGCGGGACGGACTACGAAGTATTTTGCCCCTCTTGTGGGAGAATATATCGGTGTTGATTATTCTGCGGAAATGATCACCGCTTGTCGTCAAAAATTTCCCCATTTAGTCTGGCAAGTGGCCGATGCTAGAAATCTAGAACAATTTGCCGATAATTATTTTGATTTTATTCTCTTTAGTTTTAATGGCATTGATTATATTTCCCATGCTGACCGTTTCCTAGTTTTAGAGGAAATTAGCCGCATCGGTAAAGCGGGTGGTTATTTTTGCTTTTCTAGTCATAATCTTCAGGGAATTATCCCAGAATTCGATTGGAAAAAAAAGATTAGTTTGAATCCTTTTAGTAGCTATGTCAATTTACTCATCTGGGTGATTTTGCGGGCCTGTAATCCCTCTCTTAGCTACGAACAGTTATTGACTGCTGACTATGCAATTATTCGCGATGAACCCCATAATTTTCGTCTCCAAAATTATTACGCCACACCCAAAGAACAATTAAGACAGCTAAGGTCTTACTTTCAAGAGATTAAAATTTATTCTTGGAAAACCGGTCAGGAAATTAAGAGCGAACAAGAGTTAAATACTAATCTTGATCATTGGCTTTATTATCTCTGTGTTCTTCCCTAATATTATCCTGCTTTTTTGGGGGATATTGAAGTAATGCTTGAGCAAGATAATGACCGGTGTAGGATTGTTCACATTTAGCCACGGTTTCCGGTGTTCCCACCGCGATTAATTCTCCTCCCTTATCCCCTCCTTCCGGTCCCAAATCAATAATCCAATCGCTACAGCGAATCACGTCGAGATTATGTTCGATGACGATAATCGAATTACCTTTATCGACCAATCTTTGTAACACATCTAAGAGATGATGCACATCATAAAAAGATAACCCCGTAGTCGGTTCATCGATCAAATACAGGGTTTTTCCCGTGGCCCGTCGGGATAATTCGGCCGCTAATTTCACCCTTTGTGCTTCCCCACCGGATAAAGTGGGAGCGCTTTGACCGAGTTTACAGTATCCTAAACCCACATCCACGAGAGTTTGTAATCTGGTGGTGGCCCGGGGGACATTTTCAAAGACTTTTAATGCTTCCTCGATCGTCATATCTAAGACATCGGCGATCGAATAACCTTTATACTTAACCTGTAGGGTTTCTCGATTGTAACGCGCTCCTTTACACACATCACACTGCACATAGACATCGGGGAGAAAATTCATCTCGATCACGTTTACCCCTTGGCCTAGGCAAGCTTCACAGCGTCCTCCCTTAACATTAAAAGAAAACTGCCCCGCTTTGTAACCCCTAGCTTTTGCTTCGATGGTTTCGGTGAAAATCTCGCGAATAATGTCAAAAACCCCCGTATAGGTGGCAGGATTTGACCGAGGAGTGCGTCCTATTGGTGATTGGTCGATGACAATTACTTTATCAACCGCGTCCAATCCTTCCACTTTCTCTAATTCTTTGGGGAAGGGAGTCAAACGGGTTAAATGATGTTGTAAAGCTGGATATAATAACTCATTAATTAAGGTGGATTTGCCTGAACCAGATACCCCCGTAATCGAGACTAATTTTCCTAAAGGAATCGTTACATCAATATTTCTTAGGTTATTTTGATGGCAATTTTTTAAGACTAAAGCATTACCATTCCCGTCCCTTCTTTGGGGAGGAGTTTCAATAACTTTGCGTCCCGATAAGTAGGCCCCTGTTATCGATTTTTTCGACTTTAACAGGTTTTTAAAACTGCCTTGACAGATGATTTCTCCGCCATGAATGCCCGCTTTGGGACCAATATCGACCACATAATCGGCTGCCCGAATCGTTTCTTCATCGTGTTCGACGACAATTAAAGTATTACCTAAATCTCGCAATCTTTGCAGGGTTTCTAACAGTTTACTATTATCTCTTTGGTGTAATCCAATGCTAGGTTCATCGAGAACGTATAATACTCCCGTTAATCCCGAACCGATTTGAGTAGCTAATCTAATTCGTTGGGATTCCCCCCCGGATAAAGTCATCGCTGGTCGATCGAGGGTAAGATAATCTAATCCCACATCGATTAAAAATTGTAGTCTCGCTTTGATTTCTTTGAGAGCTAATTCCCCAATTAATGCTTGTCTTGGGGTTAAATGACAATCATTAATTCTCTGCAAACAATCCCGAATCGGAACTCCAGTAAAATCCGTGACCGTATATTCTCCTAAACGTACCGATAAAGCTTCCGGTTTTAATCTTTTTCCGTGGCAAACTTCACAGGTTTGGTTAACAATATATTTCTCTAGTCTTTGTTTAATAACTTCCGAGGTGGTTTCTTGATAATTTCTATCTAAGATATTGATAACTCCCGCAAATTCTCGATAGTAACCGCGACCAGTATCGTAACGGTAATCATCTTCAAAATAGATCGGTTCTTTACTGCCATAGAGAATGATATCCTGCTGGGTTTTTGTTAGTTTCTGCCAAGGGGTTTGAATTTCAAAACCTAAAGCTTGCCCTAAACCGTAGAGGAGAGAAAGATAGTAGGAATTATCCTTATCTGACCAGGGGGCAATAGCAGAATAAACCGGTTGTTTCGGGTCTGGAATGACTAAATCTGCCGAAAATTTCCGTAAACTGCCCAATCCGTGACAGTTGGGACAAGCACCGTAGGGAGAATTAAAAGAGAATAAACGGGGGGATAATTCTTCCATAACTGCCCCGTGTTCGGGACAGGCAAATTTTTCGGAAAAGACAATTTCTTTGGTAACTTCGGGATTATCTTCGTTATTCTCATCGAGAATTTCCACAATCGCTACACCGTCGGAATGCTTTAAACAAGTGGTTAAAGAATCCACTAATCTTTCCTGTAAACCCTCTTTTTTGATCAGGCGATCAATAACAATTTCGATATCATGAAGATGTTTTTTATCTAACTCGATGCCCTCGGATAATTCTACTACCTTGCCGTCAATCCGCACCCGGGCAAAGCCTTGGGAGGCCAAACTAGAGATTAATTGCTTATGAGTGCCTTTTTTGCCGCGAATTACTGGGGCTAAGATTTGAAAACGGGTTTTATCGGCTAATTCCATCACTCGATCGCACATTTGATCGATGGTTTGGGGGGCAATATTGCGATCGCAATGGGGACAATGGGGTTCCCCAGCACGACCGAACAATAAACGCAAGTAATCGTAAATTTCCGTAACAGTTCCCACACTAGAGCGGGGATTGTGGGAAGTGGATTTTTGGTCGATGGAAATAGCCGGACTTAAACCCTCGATCGCATCCACATCGGGTTTATCTAATTGTCCTAAAAATTGGCGCGCGTAGGCGCTGAGGGACTCCACATAGCGGCGCTGTCCCTCGGCAAAAATAGTGTCGAAAGCGAGGGAAGATTTGCCCGATCCCGAAACTCCCGTAAAAACAATCAACTGATTGCGGGGTAATTCGATATCAACATTTTTGAGATTGTGTTGTCGGGCGCCACGGATACGGATCGAGTCAGTTTGAGCCATCGGATGGTGCCAAGTAGTCCTTAACAATAATAGCTTTGACGAATGGGTTTCAGCTACTAGAAAACCAGTCTTCTATCATATCAAAAGATTCTCGGGGTTAAACCGCTCTTTCGAGAAACTCGCGCATATCTTGATCGGCCGCGGGACAACAGCTATGACTCGCTTCTTCTTCTAAATGGGCTAAAACTGGGCAATTAATCCGATAATCTGGTTCTTTTGACCGTTCTAGCCGCAATTCGTACACTTGTTTTTCCAGTTGTTCGATGCGATCCACCAAAGCGCGAATAGCCACCGCTTCCGAGTCGGGTAAATCACCGTGTTCGAGAGGTTCCACCCGCGTCCCGGCGCGATAGATTAAACGACCGGGTACACCAACAACGGTACAATCGGCGGGAATATCCCGCAGAACCACAGAACCAGCGCCGACGCGAACGTTATTACCCAGATAAATATTACCTAAAACCTTAGCCCCAGCGCCGACGACCACATTTTCCCCTAGAGTCGGGTGACGTTTACCGCTTTCTTTCCCCGTCCCTCCTAAAGTAACTCCTTGATAGATGAGGGCATAATCACCGATAATGGCGGTTTCTCCGATGACAACTCCCATGCCATGGTCGATAAAAACACCCTGACCAATTTGGGCGCCGGGGTGAATTTCGATACCAGTCAGAAAACGGGCAAGATGGGAAATTAAACGGGGAATAAAGGGAATCCCGATGTGATATAGCCAATGGGCGAAGCGATGGCACAGTAAAGCCTGTAATCCAGGATAACAAAATAGTACCTCTAACCAGTTGCGGGCAGCGGGGTCACGTTCAAAAATGATCTTGAAATCGGCTAGGAGAATAGATAACACGAGTCTTGATTCCATATTGATCGAGCTTATACTAAACCATGTTATCACTCCGGTAAATGAGCCGTTCAACTAAAAGGCGATCGAGTAAGCTGTTTTCCTAGTTCGCTTTTACTGACCTTGGCCAAATTTTGAAGATATCCTTAATTTCTCTCTTGTTTAATCTTCCTTTAACTTGGGGCTGAAAAAATGCGATTGTTTGGCGTTTTTTTGCAGGTTTTCAGCTAAAAATATGATTCATGCTATCGACCGTCACCATGGGAAAATTCTATTAACCTTGCTGTCAATTGCTGGCAGTATCAACATCGTTACCGAATCGGCCTCAGCTTTAAATATCACGCGATTGAGCAGTCTTGGCAATAGTACAACGGCTGCGAATAACTTCGGGGCAGAAATTCCCGCTTATGACCCCGCTAGTCGAAAATTATTCGTGACTGGTCCCAATAATCGTCTAGATATTGCCGATATCAGCAATCCCGCTAGTCCAATTCGCTTACCCTCGATCGATCTTAGCTCCTACGGTGCGGGGGTTAATAGCGTTGCCATCCAAAATGGTATCGTGGCCGTGGCCATGGAAGCTAATCCCATTACCAATAACGGCAGTGTAGTATTTTTCGATACTAATGGTGTCTTTCAGAGTCAGGTGACTGTGGGCGCTTTACCAGATATGTTAACCTTTACTCCTGACGGTAATCGGGTTTTGGTCGCTAACGAAGGGGAAGCAGCTAATGGTGTCAATCCCGATGGTTCCGTTAGTATCATTAACCTTAGTGCTGGTGTTCTCAAACCCACGGTCAACACTGCCACCTTTACCAGTTTTAATGGTCAAGAGAACACTTTAAGAAATCAGGGAGTCCGCATTTTCCCCGGTCAAACGGTTTCCCAAGATGTGGAACCAGAATACATCACCGTTTCCGACGATGGAACCACTGCATGGGTAGCTTTACAGGAAAATAATGGTATTGCCGTAGTCGATATTGCTAACGCTCAAGTCACCAGTATTTTACCTTTAGGAGCCAAAAATTTTAACGCACCGGGTAATGGTTTCGATCCTAGCGATCGAGATGGGGTAGTATTTGGAGGAGCGACTAATTCTCCCGCAGTGAGAATTAATAATTGGCTGGTTTTTGGCTTATATCAACCGGATACGATCGCCACCGTTACCATCGCCGGACAAACCTATTTAATTACTGCCAATGAAGGGGATACTAGAAATGAGTCTCGACGAGTTTCTACTCTAACTTTAGACCCCAATGCTTTCCCTAATGCGGCCCAATTGCAATTAGCCCAAAATCTCGGCCGTTTGGATGTTTCTAGCATCGACGGACTTAATGCCCAAGGTCAATATAGTCAACTTTTTGCCTACGGTGGTCGTTCTTTTTCGATTTGGAATGTCACTAATGGACTGTCCCAAGTCTTCGATAGTGGCGATGATTTTGAACAAATTTTAGCGGCTTTTTCGGCAACTCCCCTAACTCCTAGTATCTTTAATTCCGATGGTAATCCTAGCAGTTTCGATAGTCGTAGCGATAACCGCGGGCCAGAACCGGAAGGTTTAGCCGTGGGAACTGTAGGCAATCGTCTCTATACTTTTGTGGGAATAGAAAGGGCTGGCGGTTTCATGGTTTATGATATCACCAACCCTAGTCATCCTTTCTTTGTTGATTATATCAACGATTGGCAATTAGGTGATATCTCTCCCGAAGGATTATTATTTATTCCCGCTGCCGATAGTCCCAATGGTACTCCCCTGTTAATTGTGGCCAATGAAGTTAGTCGTAATGTGGCGATTTATTCCGTTGAACCCGTACCCGAACCTAGCGCAGTTTTAGGATTGCTAACCCTCGGATTAGCTGGTTATAGTTTGAAAAAAAGAGGAAATTGCTAATCACATCCCGTAAAATGGTAGCGCCTCCGACCAATGGGGGCGTTTTCCCGTTTGCCAGTCCAAATGGGCTAAATCGAGGATATCGGCGGCATTTATGCCTAAATAACTGGGTGTGGCTAATCTTTGATAGGAAATAGTTAAGTTTTCTAAAGTGTGCTGCCATTGTTCCAACGTCATCAGGCTATCAGCTAAATAAACCCGATTACCCCGATAGATACCCACATACAATTGTCCCCTAGTGGCGGGCATTTCTAGGGCTAGATGGGTATCAAGGGGGTAAAAATCCCGTTGTGACCAAGCAAAGGCCGCTAAACTGGAGACGGTAAAAATCGGTAGCTGTAATTGTTGTGCTAGGGTTCTAGCGGTGACTATACCGATGCGGGTACTGGTAAAGCTACCCGGCCCCTTAGCCGTGGCTAGAAAGCCTAAATCAGCCCATTTTTGCGGGGCTAGGAACTGTTTTAGATAGGGGTGGAATAGGTTTGATAAGTCCCTGTCTAAGTCCCAAGTTTGTTGACGACTATCATCACTGAAATTAGAGAGGGCCAGTCCTAGTTGGGGACTGCTGGTATGCAAGGCTAATCCATAGACAGGGGAAGACAAGTCAATCTTTCTGTATCAGTAAGTTTTTATGGGTCGCCTGGGATTCGAACCCAAGACCAATCGGTTAAAAGCCGAGTGCTCTACCGCTGAGCTAGCGACCCGTTTCGTGTTCTGCACACGATTCATCAATATAACATCTTATTTGGGCTAAGTCAAGGGGTAATTTAAATTTGATTGACTCGCATTTCCACGATCGCCTCACGGCTACTATGGGGTTCTAGGTAGGTCAAATGTTCGCCTGTGTTGAGGGCGTTGCGGGGAGCGCTCCAGGGTTCGAGACAGATATAATTTTTATCTTTCAGAGTCCAAAAAACTATAGTTGTATAGAGATTATCGTAACTGAGGATAATTTGACGCTGATGATAGGAATCACTAAAACTACTTTGATGGCGCGTAATTTGCAGAAAAGCGGCATCAATTTCTTCGAGATTAAAGTCAAAGTTACCAGAGTAAGAATGGAAGGTTTTCGTGCGTTGATCGAGGTATTGGGAGGAGGGAATATCAAAGGATAATCGGGTTTTATCTGTGACTTGAAAATAGGGATGAAACCCGATAGAAAAGGGCATTATTTCGGGGGAAAGATTAATAAATTTTTGGTGAATTTTGAGGCTGTTTCCTTGCAGTTGATAGGTAAAAATTAATTGAAAATCAAAGGGATAGACTTGACGAGTGGCTTCATTACTGTTTAATTCTAGGGTTAAACTAGCGGCGGTTTCGGCAGTTTGTTTGCTCACTTGCCAGGGTAAATCACGAGCAAATCCGTGTTGTTTCAGGGTATAGTTTCGGCCTTGGTGTTGATAGGTATTATCGGGTAAGTTGCCACAGATAGGGAATAAAATCGGGACTCCTCCGCGGATGCTGAGGTTAGGATCTTTGAATCTTTCTCTGTCCAGATAGAAAATATCTTCTCCGCAAATTTGCCAACGGGTGATGATTCCTCCTCTAGCGGGAACCACTTCCAGATAAGCGTCAGCCTCTTCATCCTTGAGACAATAGGTAAGATATTGATTTTGGTTTTGAGTGATAGTAAAGGTCATATCAGTTATCAGTTATCAGTTATCAGTCATCAGTTATCAGTCATCAGTTATCAGCTAACATAGAACGTAGGTTGGGTTGAAGCATGAAACCCAACACCCGATCATGTTACGCTACCACTAACCCATCCTAACAAATAATTGTGCCTCCCTACTTAGCTTAACCAATTAGGTTTTAGATTCGGCCTTTGTGAATAAGCTGAGATAGACTAGCTTGAGATGAAAATTTGGGTAAGAAAATAGGCAATGGCGGCGCTACCAATCGGTACAGTGAGATTATCTATACCTAGTTTCGAGAAAGTTTCTAGAATAGTAGCTCCGATCGCCGTTAATAAAGATACTAGAATAATTGGCGGATTAATGCCATTAACAAAAGATAAAATAATCAAGCTGACTAAAAAGCTGATTCCCAACATAGTCAGGGAACCTTCCAGACTTTTGCCACTGCCGAAAATTTTGTAGGGATGTTGACCAAAATTTTGTCCCACTAGGGCTGCTAATCCGTCTCCTAAAGCCATAATTAAAATACCCATTGCTGCGTATTCGGGGTGAGAAATTGGCCAAAAATAAGCCACGAGAACACCGATACTAACAGCATAAAAAAAAGTTCCCCAACTGCGGCGACCGACACTATTAAGACTGGGTAAAATCGGGAAAAAATAGGATAGGATAGCGATAGTTGCCGCTAGGATGGCCGCACTTATTCCCACCCAAGCGGGGATATTTAACCACCAGGCAAAAAGGATGACGTTTCCCGTGCCAATGTGGACAACTTTGCGGGTAATTTCGCCATCGGTACTGAAAACCCTTTTTAATTTTTCAGCGATCAGAATCAAAACAGCTAGATAACAGGCGACCAAACCGATCGAAAATAGGAGAGAGTGGGATAGTTCCACGTGGCAAAAGCGAAAATTGACTATCTATTTAGTTTAGGCGATCGAGGTGACATTGATGAAAGGAATTTTTATTGGCTTAATTGAGGGATATAGACGGTTTATTTCGCCGCTATTTCCCCCTTCCTGTCGTTTTCAACCCACCTGTTCCCAGTATGCCATGGAAGCGATTGATCGCTTTGGTGTGCTGCGGGGTTCTTGGTTAGCAATTAAGCGTATTCTCCGTTGTCATCCCTTTCACCCCGGAGGTTACGATCCTGTGCCTCCCTGTGGCCACAAGCACGATTAAAAGCCAAAAATCCTGCCTATTTTCTTTGGGGAAAACGCTCGATATCGGCGATACCATAAAAGATGATCTGTTTATCTTTTAAACGTAGTCGATCGACCCTTAATTGAGTACCATCGAGAGCAAATTTATCTAAATCCATGAGGTTGTTAACGTGGCTGATTAAAGCTTCTCCTAAAGCTTTTGATCTTTCGTCGCCTTGATAAACCACATCAACAAATTGAATTTTTCGCCGTTCTTCCACAACCACAGCAGTGGTCATTTCTAGAAGAATTGGTTCTTCTTCTCCCAATTTAATTAGACTTTTCAGAGTTAAAGTTTTATCGTCATTGAGAATTAATTCCGTGTTCTGACAGTGAATTGATTTACCTTCGTACTCTAATCTTTGCAGTTTTTCGACAATAAAAGGTGTATTAAAAGAGGTGGTTAAGTCTTCTTCCGTTAAAACTACCCGCAAAGTGGCTCGCGTCGGTTGACGGAGTTTTACCTGTCCGGTAAAAATGGCACTAAAATCGATCGCCACCGCTTGCACGTACAATTCCATGGCTTCGATGCGTAGGCCATTGTACATCAGCATCGACTGACCGATAAAGTCAAAACCGTCGATACTGCCTTGCAGTAATTTGGCTACGGGTTCGGCGCGGACAGTCGCTGTCAGCTTGCCTGTGCGTTTGAATAATGCAGCGATCGCAGCACTCACCACTTTACTGATGAGTTGATCGCCGCTCTGATTGGGAAAAGGTAAGCTACCAAACACGCCTGCTGTCATATCTCTCATAGGTGGGACTGCAACGATCTTAACATTATTTAAAGTTTCTTTACATCTCGTTTTATTAATCAGGATGATAAGCAATCTGTATGATTCTGTAGAGGTTATAAATTTTTAGCGGTCTATCCCGTGCGAGGGGATAGGATAGAAAAGTGCTACTATCCCAGTGATATAGCGTTTTTCACTTAGAAAATCGGGGTTAAAAACGTGGTTGCCATTTCAGATCAACAACCGTTAGCCGCTACCCACAACCACAGCGATCGAGTGGCGGTATTATTGATGGGATACGGGGAAGTGGAGAGTTATGAGGACTTTGCCAACTATAATGAACAGGCCTTAAATTTGCTGACGGCTAAGTTCGCTCCTGTGCCGACTTGGGTTTATCCTCCCCTAGCGAAATTATTGGCTATATTTGACCTACACGAATGGCAGCACCAACATAATCACTTTATTTCACCCCATAACCACATTTTTGAGCATCAAAGACAGGAAATCGAGCGCAATTTACAGGCAAAATGGGGTAATCGGGTGGAGGTATTCAAAGCGTTTAACTTCTGCGCGCCTTTTTTACCGGCACAAGTATTAACGGAAATCCGCGAAGGGGGATTCGAGAAAATTTTGATCTATCCTCTCCTCGTGGTTGATTCTATCTTTACCAGTGGCATTGCGATCGAACAGGTTAACAAAGCTTTAGCTCAAGGACAAACGGGGGAACATTGGGTTAAAGGATTGCGCTATATTCCCTCGTTTTATAACCAACCCGCTTATATAGATCTAATGGCGCGGTTAGTGGAGGAAAAAATCGCTGCTGAGGTAGCTAGTAGCTGTCTTCCCTCGCAAATTGGCATTATTTTGATGAATCACGGTTGTCCCCACGAAGCTAAGGGATTTACGTCGGGAATCGATGAAAGTCAAGCTTTATACGAGTTAGTCCGGGAAAAATTAATCTATCGTTATCCCTTGATTTCTGTGGGTTGGTTAAATCACCAAACCCCCTTAATTAAATGGACGCAACCGAATGCAGAGTTAGCGGCGAAGAATTTAATCGAATTGGGAGCCAAAGCCTTAATTTTCATGCCGATTGGCTTTGCTACGGAAAATCACGAAACTTTACTGGATGTAGAGCATATTATCGAAGCTTTACGCCGCAAGCACGACCAAGTTAATTATGTGCAGATGGCCTGTGTCAACGATAACCCCGAATTTTGCCGGATGGCTGCCGATTGGGCCGAGGAACATATCGAAGCTTTGTTATCACAAGAGGCTTTATCTGTCAATAGTTCTGTAACAATTCCTCACATTCATTCCGATCATCATCATCACCACGGACATCACCATCATCATTAAGCTTGGACAGTGGCAAAGAGGGGTAGCGGCGAAAATTAGTCCTACCACTTGTCACTGTTGGAGCTATAATCTATAATTGTGCTTTCCTGGGTACGTAGCTCAATGGATAGAGCATCCGCCTTCTAAGCGGACGGTTGTAGGTTCGATCCCTACCGTACCCGTTATTGTTAACTAGGGATGGGAAATTCTCTCCTATCGTCCCGGGGACAATCGCTTTGATGCGGTGAGCGTCGAATTAGGTCAGTTGAGTCCCGTCAGTTGATATTAACTGTGTTTAATTTAGTTTGCGATCGAGTTGAAGCGCAGTCAAGGGAGAAGGCAAAGGCGAATCCGACATACTGCGCCAAAATATCTCACGGAATGAGGATAGGTCGCCTGAGAAGGAGTAAAACAAGAGAAACTACCTGAAACTCCTTCTTCTGTGCATCCCTCTATTTAATAGTTTGCCCTCTTTGCAATAGCCTTTCTCGTCTCTTTTGACGGGATTCTGTTTCCAGTTGGGCGAGTATATCGTCTAAAAAAAGATTATAAAGCTCAATCTGGCGGTTAGTTTCCCGTAAGCTTTCAAGACATTGTTTTCTCGTTGCTTCATCGGGATAGGAGGTGCGGTAAGTCATCATCGGAAATTTTGGGTCTGAAACCCCGCCGTTCTACGGCGGCTTTACGTTAGAATTAAAAGGCCAGTCTCGAAAACCAAGTGGACGGCGCAGCACCTTGAAAACTCGGCTTAGGGGGTTCCGACCAGAAAAGCTTGGCC
>NZ_JAPZSR010000176.1:0-19392 GCF_027531875.1 Microcystis sp. LE19-84.1B
ATCAAAGAAGAGGAAACGATCCTCGGTTTAGCGGTGGAACGTTTGGGAGATATGGAATGGCTCGACCCAGATAAACTAGGTAGTGCGGCCAGTATTCCCGATCAGATCGCCCTCTATGTGCAGGGAGAGTGGATTCTGGGCCAAGAATCAAAAAAAACCTTAAGACTACTCGATCATCTGGCCATACTCCGTTTTGCCCGTTGGGCGGCTTAAAACCTGAAAAAAATAGCAGAATAGGATTTATAGGAATTCTTTCTTGAAACTACTAACTACTTCATTTAACTTTACTAAGGGAGGGGCAAATGCCGTCAGGGACAGAATACGCAAAACTTTATAGAAAGGCTAACACCGCCTATTGCCAGGGCAACCTTGAGGATGCCGCCGTCATTGTCAAAGAGATGATCAGCAAGTATCCCGAGGATGCCAATGTCATGCTTTTACAGGGTCACATTCATCTAGGACTACAACAATACAGATTGGCGGAGGAACGTTACGAAAAAGTGCTGCAATTGGCTAAAAATTCTCCCAATAGCTCCGATCTAGTCGATTATGCCCAGCGTGGTCTCGATCAGATTCGGCAATTTGGTTTTGAAGCCGAGGAGGGAGATTTTACGATCGCTGCTACGGAAAGCATTGCCTACAGCGAGGCAGCGTTCGATCTAGGTCAAGGTTTTAACCATTCTCGCTCTAGGAAGTCGCAAGGGGCTGACCCCGATGGACAAAATAAAGGGCTGGATTGGAATGGTAGTCTTTTCAATGAGGAGGATCCCAGCGAGCCTACGGTAAGTAAAGTCCATTCCTATGACGATGATTTTGAGGAATCGGAGGAAACCGCCTTTAGTTCCCTTACCCTGCCGGGCCCTGGCTCTCACGGTTCCCAGTGGTCTAGCGATTCGGCGGAGGGGGAAGCCCCTTTCCCCTTTTTAGAAGCGGCGGAGATTGACTCGCTGGAGGAAGGGTGGGACGGTGAGTTAGGGTCAACGGGAGAAGCCACTTTTATGGTTTCCTCTGCTCTGGGGGGAAATCCCCTCACCGGTAGAGATCAGGAGTTATCCTATAGGGATACCCTAGAAGAAAGCACTTTTGCCATTGACCTGGAATCGACCCACCCACAAGGGGCAAAAACTGGCCCTAATCAGGGCAGAGTCACTCAAAAAAGAGACGAGGAAGACGAAACCGGAGATTTTGGGCAACCAGAACTCAATGATGAGGATTTAGACGGTTTTTCCCCACTGGCTCTGACGGATACGGTTCAAGGACTGGGGGACTGGGAGCTATTTACCCCTTCGGGGGGGGAAGCTTTAAGTGGTGGTTTTCTCCCCGAACCCAGTGCGCGCCTTAATGCCAGTTCTGGTGTGGGAGAGCCTAGATTTAATCCTTCTCGTCTAAAAACCCCCAATGACAAAAGAGATAGTCATCTTACCCATGCTTCCGAGCGCTTGCTCAAGCCAGTGGTGGAAGTCAATCCGGGCAAATTAGGCTTTTTTGTCAACGCTTCTTTAGGCAAAAAACAACTAATCCTAGCGGCTTTAGCGGGTATTACCCCTGTGATCATAATTTTTGCCGTTAGTACCACCTCTTGGCTTTCTACGCTCTTGGCTGCCAAACCAGCCCCGAATAGCCAGGCAAAAACCGAAAAGGTTGCCCCCAAACCGGCCCCGAAACCGCCCGCATCAGCCAGTCTTTCCCCCTTCAGTCAACCGGTACTAACCATGATGTTATTAACCGGACTGGGAACCCTGGCCCTGACTTGGCTAGGTTTACAGTTGCTAATTAGTCAGATTAAGCGCAGTCTCAACGATCTGCAAAGCCAATTCGAGCATCTCTCGGAAGGTAATTTTAACGCTAAAGCGACGATCTACTCGGAAGATGAATTCGGTCAACTGGCCAATCGTTTCAATCAGATGGCTCGGGTGGTGGTAGTTACCACCACGGAAGCCCAACGCCGCGCCGCCGAAACGGAACGGGAACGGGAAGACTTACAACGGCAAGTGATTCGACTTCTCGATGATGTGGAAGGAGCGGCTCGGGGAGATCTGACCGTGGAAGCGGAGGTAAGCGCCGATGTTTTAGGGGCGGTGGCCGATGCTTTTAATTTGACTATCCAAAACCTGCGCGAAATTGTCCGACAGGTGAAAAAAGCGGCAAAACAGGTGAATCAAGGCAGTACCAATAGTGAATCTTTCGCCCGCAATCAGTCTAGCGATGCCCTGCGGATGGCGGAGGAATTGGCCGTCACCCTTAATTCGGTACAGATGATGACCGACTCAATTCAACGGGTGGCAGAAAACGCCAGAGAAGCCGAAGAAGTCGCTCGCACTTCCTCGATTACCGCCCTGAAGGGGGGCGATTCCGTGGAAAGAACCGTGGCGGGAATTCTACAAATCCGCGAGACAGTATCAGAAACGGCGCGAAAAGTCAAGCGTTTGGCGGAAGCTTCCCAGGAAATCTCGAAAATTGTCGCGGTAGTCTCTCAGATTGCCTCGCGGACCAATTTATTGGCTCTTAATGCCTCGATTCAAGCGGCGCGAGCAGGAGAGGCGGGCCGCGGTTTTGCGGTTGTGGCCGATGAGGTGCGTCAGTTGGCCGATAGAGCTGCTAAATCGCTTAAGGAAATTGAACAGATCGTTTTACATATCCAATCGGAAACGGGTTCGGTAATGACGGCGATGGAGGAAGGGATTCAACAGGTTATCGATGTCACCGAGCGCTCGGAACAGGCGAAGAAGTCCCTAGAAGATATTATCCAAGTTTCTAATCGCATCGATACGCTGGTGCGATCGATTACCGCCGATACGGTCAAACAACGGGAAAATTCCCTCAATGTCGCCCAAGTTATGCAGTCGGTGGAGTTGACTGCTCAGGAAACTTCCCAAGAATCCCAACGGGTGGCGGGTTCTCTGCAAAAATTGGTGAGTATCTCCCGGGAGCTGCTTTCTTCGGTAGAACGGTTTAAGGTAGACTCAGAGGATGATCGATAATCGGTGAGCGCTAATCAGTGGGTTATTGATTAGCCGCTATCCCTCAAGATTGACCGCTAGAGTGAGTAAAGTTATGCCTAAACTTAGTCTCTGCATGATTGTCAAAAATGAAGCCGAAAATCTCCGGCGCTGTTTGGATAGCGTTAAAGGGGTGGTGGATGAGATGATCGTTATGGATACGGGTTCGACCGATGATACGATTGCTATTGCTCAAAGTTACGGTGCCATAGTTCCTAGCTACGATTGGCGGGGTAATTTTTCCGATGCCAGAAATGAGGCTTTAAAATATGTTACTGGCGATTGGATTTTAGTCCTTGATGCTGATGAGGAATTAAATGCCGCTATCGTACCGAAAATGCGTCGGGCAATGGAAAAAGAGGAAAATTTAGTGATTAATTTAATCCGCCATGAAATCGGAGCCATACAATCACCTTATTCTCTAATTTCGCGGCTATTTCGCCGACATCCTCAGGTCACTTTTACCCGTCCCTATCACTCAATTATTGATGATAATGTGGCTATTTTATTAAAAAAAGAGCCTAATTGGAAAATAGTTGAACTGCCAGAAATTGCTATCTTTCACTACGGTTACACCGTGGATAAAATAGCCAGCTTAGATAAGTTTGAACGGGCAAGAAAAGCGATGGAGGGTTTTTATCAGCAACATCCCCACGATCCCTATGTGTGTAGTAAATTGGGAGGGTTATATCTGAAGATTGGCAGGGATAAAGAGGGTTTTAAGCTGCTCAAACACGGTTTAAAATGCCATGGCTCTAATCCGCATATTTTATACGAGTTGTATTATCATCTCGCTAATTATTATTATTCAGTAGAGGAATTTAAGCAATCAGCCGATAATTTTATTAAAGCGATTAAGCAGCCAATTTTAGATAAATTAAAACTGGGTGCTTATAATAATTTAGGTGGGTTATTATACGAAGCAGAAAAATACGAAACGGCCTTATCTATCTTTGAGAAAACCGTAGAAATTGATCCTAGCTATGCCGATGGTTACTATAATTTAGGACTGGTTCTCAAACAACTGCACCGGCTACCAGAATCGATTAAAGCTTATAAAAAAGCTCTCAAGTTAAACCCGGATAATCCCACTATTTACCAAAATCTAGGGGTTGCTTATATAGCTTTCGGTAGTTATAATGAGGCGATAGAGATTTGGCAAAAAGGCCTACAATTATTGAAAAATCAGGGTAATTTCTCTCGCGCTGAAATGCTGCAAGAAACCCTAGAAGCTCTGGGAGCAAGTGTATTGAGGGATGAACAGTAACTGTTCACCGTTGTCGCGAAGATTGGGAGCAGCCACTGTACTAAAATTCTCAATAGGCAGTTGAAATGCAGTACATCTGATTGCTAAAACCCTGTCTAGTCAACTCCTGTGAGGATTTTTCCGAACTAATTGTTAATAGGATTATCGAGGGGTTAGACGCGGAAGACTTAGGGGTTTTGATAGAAATGATCAAGAGATAATTGCTCCCGTGTAATTGACCTTGACAAGAAATGCTATAATTTCCTAGCAAGAGGGGAATGGAATCCCTCTCAGGGTTGCCATCGCACAATTTTGTCGGTTACTGGTTCTCGTCAGCTTGTTTGTCAAATATACCAATTCTATTTTGAATCGGTGCTGTTATGTCAAGATTCAGGTTTTCTGGCTGCAACGGAACTGAAAAATCAAATAATCTATTCCATCAAATCTTCTTACCTTAGACAAAAATAATGAAATTCGAGGAAATCCAAGAGATTCTTAATCGGCAACTGCTCAAGCTTGAGAATCGCTGTCTCAATGACACAGAACAATTATTATTGCGAGGACTTTGGCAGAAAAAGAACTATCAAGAAATTGCCCAAGAAAACGGTTATAGTAGCAGCTATCTTGCCAATGTAGTTGCCCCAGAACTCTATCATAGACTCTCGCAACTGATCGGAGAACCGATCAATAAGAAAAATTTTTTATCTAGACTACAATCTCATTTTACCAACTCCACATCGCTTCAGTATTGCGGTAATGAATATCTCCAAAATGAGCGTCCAGAATACCCAGATGCTCCTGTTCCCTATAATTCTTATTATTATCTAAAACGAACAAAACTTGAAGCAAAAATTATCGAGGAAATCGGACAATCTGGGGCGTTAGTACGCATTAAAGCTCCCAAAAAATGGGGAAAAACGTCTTTATTATTAACAATTTTAGAGGCTTGTCAACAGCAATTCGGTTATCAAATTGTTAGTTTAGATTTACAAAAAGCAGACCAAGACATCATAGCAAATTTTAACAAGTTCTTACGCTGGATCTGCCGTAATTGCGCTCGGCAGTTGAATTTAGAAGCCAAATTAGATGATTATTGGGATGAAGATATAGGAATTAAAATGAGTTGGACAATTTATTTTGAAGAGTATATTTTACGAGAGATAAAACAGCCACTGGTATTGGCTTTAGACGAAGTGCATCGAGTCTTTGAACATCCGAAAGTAGCAGAAGATTTTTTACCTTTAATCAGAGCTTGTTATGAAGAATCTAAGCGATCTCCCCTGTGGCAGAAATTACGTTTAATTATTGTTCAATCCACAGAATCTTATGTTTCTCTGCGATTAGAACAGTCTCCTTTTAATGTGGGATTACCCATAGAGTTACAGGGTTTTGATCAAGAACAAGTGGCAGAATTGGCAAAAAAATATCAATTAAATGAATTAGCAACCAACGAAATTCAACAGTTGATCGACTTAGTGGGAGGACATCCTGCCTTGATTCATTTAGCGATTTATCATCTTAGCCAAGAGCGAATCACGATGCCAGATTTAATCAAATCAGCAATTACATCAACGGGAATTTATTCCTCTCATTTACAGCTGCACTGGGTCACTTTACAAAAACAACCCGAACTTGCCGATATTTTTCAACAGATTTGTCAAGGGAATCAACCAATGATAGTCGATCCAATTATTGCTTATAAACTTAATAGTATGGGTTTAATTAAACTCAGAGAAAATCAAGCAATTGTCAGTTGTCATTTGTATCAAAAATACTTTATAAGTCAATATACTGGTTCAGTATAAATAAATGTTTGAACCATGATATTAAGATAGCGATCGCTCAAGCCAATCAGTATTAAATATCGTCTGATAAATCCGATTATGAACGTCTATTTTACCATGGCGTTTTACCACTAATCCAGATAAAAATAACTCAGGTAAATAGGGATTGTTATCAATCTGTATTGCTTCTTGATGCAGAATTTGTCGATACAAGGTTAATAATTGGGTTCGGTTTGGACTTTGAAGAAGGCGATCTTGAATAGTTTTTAAATGTTCGGGTTGATCCTGCATCTCCCAATCTTGAATAATTTTTTCTGCTACTAACTGAGCTAACCATTGTTCTTCTTGATTAGAGGGGATTGGTTGCTCACTATCCCGCATCAGTTGACAGAGTTTTTGAGTTAAGAAAGGTTGCCCTCCCGTCCAGCTTAAGACTTGTTTGAGCATTGTCTGAAGATTACTGACTTTTTCTGTTAACCCATATAATAAAGGTTGAGCTTCGTGTTCTTTAAAACTTGCTAATTCAATAGCGTTACCAATATTAAAAGGTGTTTTCTGGGGGTCAGTAATTAAAGCTGAAGGTGTGGTAGCACCAAAAAAGGCAAAAGTTAGCTCTTGAAATTGAGGTTGAATCGCTCTCTGGTTATAAAAAGAACGAATTAAAGCAAAAAAGTCAGAGACATCAAATTTTAACCCTAAAATGCTATCAATTTCATCAATAAATATAACAGTCGATTTTCCAGATTGCCGCTGATTAAAATCGTCATTAACTAGAAGAAACTCTTCCATAAATTGTCCTAATCGTTGTACAGGAGGCAGGTCTAATTGTTCATTCCACCAAGCTTTAAAAGTTTTCAATTGTTTGATTAATCCAAAACTGCGGAGCAGATCAACGGCTAATCCTTTATACCATTGTTCGGGGGTAATATTGTCTGTTCCTAGCCGAGTTAAGTCAATTACTGCACATCTAATTCCCTCCTTTTGTAATTGGCTCATCATCCGCACCATTAAGCTAGATTTTCCCATTTGACGTGCATTTAAAACATAGCAAAATAGACCTTGTCTGAGAGCTTTATAAAGATTGCGATCAGCTTGTCGAACCACATAATTCGGTGCATCCATCGGTAAACTGCCCCCCACTTGATAGACAAATTTGGGAGGTTGTTCAGCACTTTTAAGCAGGTCATTTTCAAAGATAAGTTCTGCTTGGGTTGCTTTCAGTACCTCTAAAGTGTTTGTGAGTTCTTTTGTCCGTTCTTCTACTCTTTGTTCTAAGGTTTGATAGAGTCTTGAGTTATCAATAGAGATAGCGGCTTGAGCTGCTAGAATATTTAATAGTTCAACTCTTTCTGAGGTAAATGCGCCTGTTGTTAAATTATTTTCTAAATAAACAATTCCTTTTAATTGACCTTGATTGAGTAAAGGAATACAAAGAATAGATTTAGTTTGTTTAGCCAAAATATAATAATCATTGGTAAATTGACCTGATGAAGTGGCATCGTTTAAAACGATAGTTTCTTTTGTACGAGCGACATAATTAATAATGCTAGTGGGTAGAATGGGAATTGAAGTGTCATGGTCGATAGATTCTATGGGAATTGGCTGTAAGATATTAACCGTTTCTTGAGCAATTGTTCCTTGAGCTTCAATGACCCAATTTCCTTGCTGTTCTAAAATCAGACAACCTTTCTGCGCTCCTGCATTTTCAATAACAATTTTCATTAAATTTGTTAGGAGATTTTCCAGTTTAATTTCTCCGGAAATTGCTTGCGAGGCTTTGAGAATAGTCGTTAAATCAAGAACTGCTCCATCATTACCAGTAGTTGAAATGGTGGTACTCAGTCCTTTAGATTTGTTTTGATTGCTGATACCTAATAAATATTGAGGGTATTCTTCTTCTAATTGTTTAACTTTGGCCTTTGCACCCCAACGAATGTAACAATGATAGGCATTTCTGAGATATAATTTACCGATTTCTTCTCTACCTAAAGTAAAATAAAATTCAGAGGCACGTTCATAAGCTAAAGCCTCTTCATGAATAAATTCATATTTCTTTGCTCCTTGAATTGCTTTTTCATAAAATTCTTGAGCTTTCCAGTTTTGACCCAAGACTCTGGCTTTTTCTGCTTCGACTAAATCATGTTTATGTTGAAAGTTTTCAGGACAGTGACTAGCATAATTCTTCAGGTGGTTTAAATTTCTATTAATTTGTTTTAATAATTCTTTTTGTTGCTCTCTATTACAACTAGGATAATAGGCAAGATGAGAAAGGGAGAAGAAAAAAGTATGGTGTGGTTTCCAGATATGTCCAACAATTGCGATCACATATTTATCTGCATAATGACTATTATTTAAAGCATTGAACCAATTTTTTAAAAAATAATTAATAAACATTTTGCCAAAATAGTGAATAAACAACAACCATTGATGATTATTTTTGGTAAAATCTTCTATATACTGTGCTTCTTGATCTTGGGATTTACCAATTAAAAGAATATATTTAGGTTGATCAATACAAATTAAATTAACAACTATATTGCTGCATATTTCTGTATAATTACGAGAATAATCAAGGTTAAGAGATTGAATTAATTGGCTACATTTGTAATAATCTTGATCTAACTCTTCTAAATTACATCCTCCGAAAAATTTGATTAAGCAATAATCTAAAGCCAGATAAGAAACGTATTCATTATGCCCCACATTGATAAGTTTTTGTAAACTATTCAGTAACTGTTCTAAGATTATTTTTTGATTAATATGCTCTTTCCAATACATGATAAAACCATAATACTCATGAATAATAAAAGGCTCTATCCTATTAATATTATCTTGTTCTAAGAGTGCCATAGATAGTTGTCCAAACTGATAACCAAAATCAAAGTCTTCTACAATTCCACATAAAAGCACTCCATAGAGACTATAAGTAGCGGCGGCCTGAGGAGGATTGTTATAATTAAGGCAAAAATTAAGCTGAATTAATACAATTTCAACAAATAATGCAAAATTTGTTGTCGCTAAAGCAGTTGTAACCTTTTGCATTACTGAAATAGCGGCAAGCTTATAAGGATCGGTCATTTTTGGTAAGTCAACTAAGTCTTCAACTTTTTTATCTTTTAATAGTAATTTCAAGGATTTGGTTTGTTGCTTAATTTTATTTTTGATTTTTCTCTCAGTGACACCTTCTTGATTTTGGTTAATATTGATTCCCAATTGTTCTAAAGCAATAAGTGCGACCTTAATAGCTATATCTGGCCGAAATTGAGCGTAATAGGACAAGATTTCTAGTTCATAAATTTTGACTCTATCAAGAATGTTAGTCACTTTTTCTAAAATATCTGTAGATAGCTCTTTCATGCGCTCCCACTGTGTATTCTGGTAGAGAGTTTCTAACAACTCTATCTGAATTTCTAACGTTAACTGATATTGATTTGTCCAGCTATTATTACCTAACAATGCTAAACTTTCTTCTAAAAATATTAATGCAACTCCATAAGCAGTTGAAGCTTTTGCTTTTTTTGCTGCTTGAAGATTTAATTTAGCTAACTCATTTTTTTCTGATTGTTTAGTGATTAAAGTAGCTCCCTTATTAAAGTGATTAACAATATCAAAAAGGTGATTGTGTAAATCATCTTCTTGAATATCTTTGAGGAGGAGACGGCCAATCTCTAGATGAACTTCTCTTTTTTCTTCCTCTGATATAAGAGAATAAGAAGCTTGTTGTACTCGATCATGTAAAAATTTATAACAGACAGATAAAGAATTTTCAGCACGGTTGTTTGATAATTCTTCTAAATCTAACAGCAAAGGAACTTTATAGTTATTGTCTAGGGGAATAATCAAACCCATATCAAGAGCAGACTGTAATTCTCTAGCCGTGATAATTTGAGATTTCTGGTTGAGCAGAGCCAGAATTTTTAAGTTAAATTCATGGCCAATACAAGCAGCTAATTTGATAACCTGTTGAGTTTTATCATCTATTTTTTTGATTTTATTGACCATCAATTCAATGACATTATCGGTGAGGGAGACCCTTTCAATTTGTTTAATATCCCATTGCCAATAACCTTGGGGATTATCTTCTGAGTTTAAAAAAGATTGACCGATGTTAAGTCTTAATAACTTTTCTTGGTATAAAGAATAGAGAAGTTGACTTAGGAAAAAAGGATTTCCGTTTGTTTTTTTGAAAACTAATTGAGCTAAGGGTTTTGTCAATTCTGTTGAACAAATCAGGGTATCAGCAATTAATTGATTAACATGATTTATTTTTAGGGGTTTAAGGATAATTTGGTTAATTGTGACTTTTGCTTGCTGAATTTTTTCTAAAGTCCGTCTTAGTGGATGAGTTGAACTGACTTCATTATCTCGATAAGCCCCTATCAAGAGACAATATTGAAGCTCTGGATCTGAAATTAATTGTTCAATTAAATTCAAAGAAGGTAAATCTGCCCATTGTAAATCATCAATAAAAATAACTAATGGATGCTCTTTTGTTAAAAAGACATTCATAAATCTTTTAAAGACTCTATGAAATCGATTTTGATTTTCAGTTTTACTAAGTGTTTCAACGGGATGCTGTTGTCCAATGATTTTGGCAACTTCGGGGATTATATCAATAATAATTTTTCCATTACCATCTAAAGCTTCTAACAATTTTGTTTTCCAGTTTTGTAGAATAACTTCCGGTTCACTCAAAACTGTATATATTAAGTCTTGAAAAGCTTTAGCAATGGCTGAATAAGGTATGTCTCCCTGTAATTGCTCAAATTTACCCCGAATAAACTGGCCTTTTTGTTCTGTAATCGGTTTGTGAATTTCACTGACTAAAGCAGTCTTGCCAATACCTGAATAACCGGAAATGAGAATTATTTCTTTTGTTCCCTGAATAACTCGCTCAAATGTTGTCAACAGTTGAGTAATTTCTTGTTCTCGACCATAAAGTTTTTGGGGAATCTGAAACTTTTCAAAAATATCCAGTTTTCCGAGAGAAAAGGGCAATATTTGTCCTTGAGACTGTAATTGGTTCAAGCAGGTTTCTAAATCTGCTTTGATTCCCCAAGCACTTTGATATCTTTCTTCTGGGGTTTTCGCTAATAATTTGATAACTATATTAGAAATTGCTAAGGGAATATCTGAGGTGATTTCATGAGGGGGTAAGGGATGTTGTGCGATATGACAATGAACTAACTCCATCGGATCAGTTGTTTCAAATGGACGTTTATTAGTTAAAAGTTCATAAAAAGTTACCCCCAGACTATAAAAATCACTCCGATAATCGAGTTTTCGATTCATTCTTCCAGTTTGTTCTGGGGCAATATAAGCTAATGTTCCTTCTAATTGATAGGGAGAACAAAAGGTTTGAATTTCTTGAGATAAATGGGTAGCAATTCCAAAATCAATAATTTTAAGTTTTTGAGTTTGCCGATTATAAACAATGTTAGATGGATTAATATCTTTGTGAATAATATTAGCGTTATGAATGGCCGCTAATCCCTCTGTTATCTGAATGGCAATGATTAAAAATTCTTCTGGGCCTAATTGACGTTGAGATAACAATAAATCTAAAGATTGCCCACCAAAATCCTCCAAAAACATGACTAAACTATTCTCATGTCTTTGTAAATCATAGGACTTAATGGTACTATCTACCTTGAGAGAGGAAGTAATTTCATATTCCTGTTTGTAGCGTGTAAGGTCTGAAACACTTGGATAATTTTCTTTAAGAATTTTCAGAATAGTAGGTTGATTATCTGGCTGTGTAGTTCCTCGATAAACTGAGGTTTTGTTACTTTCATATATTTTCTCAAGGATCCGATAGTTAGTCACCATAATATTTTAACCCAGTAAGCCATAGTATAAGCCCATGTTTAAAGTTTAACACTTATTCTATGGCTAGGCTAGGTCTTGTGATGGGTATTTAATTAGCTACAAGTTGTTGGAAGATAAGGAACCGGTGGAAAGGGATCGCTAACTGTTTCCTGTGTGTTGTTCACATCTACCTTGCTTGTTAACCATTCACGCGGGACATCATCTAAATTAACATTCTCGGCACTGGGTTTGGGAGGATAGGGCAATGTCATAATAAAGAAAGGCCCTTTTTGTTCTAGAGAAGGTTGAGGAATTTCTTGGAGACTTCCTTCAAAGGTATCCCATTTGACCTGGATGAGAAAATAGTCGATTTCTTCCTGATCAAAAACTGCTCCAAAACTATTATTGGGAAACCAAGGTTCTAACAAATCTCCTTTTTTTCCTGTTAGTAAATCTACCATATCTGTATAGGTCGGACTTTGGCGTTGAAAATCATTGTTCTTAAAGTGGAGAAATATCCGCCGTATTTGTAGAGCATTTTCATGTTCATGTTCTAGCCAAGAAATAGCTACGATTTGAGCCAATTTTTTGCACTGTTTTACAATTCGATTATAATAGTTATGTGTAGTCTTTACCCCATCTGAATCTGACGCACGGGAAGCTTTAGCTTTAACTTTATTGGTATCGGTATCGGTACTAACAACAAAGCTGTGTAATTGCTTGATACTTTGAGATGTAATCATGAGCAGAAACTCCTTTGATTTGAAGATTTGTGGAAAAAATAGAGACGCTAAATGATGGCTAAACTCTGTAAAAAAAATTTCCTTAAGAGGCTAAACCATAAAATCGTTGAGGATTTTCCCAAACGATTTTTTTAACGATCTCCTGAGATAAGCTGTCTTCAAGTCCTATAACTTTTTTTACTCCATCAGCCTGATGATCCATGTGAGGATAATCAGACCCGAAGATTAAGTTATCAGAACCGATAAAATCAATGACCTGAGCCAAACAGGGTTCAGAGGGTTCCACTGCAATGTAACATTGACGGCGAAAATACTCCGATGGTAGTAATTTTACCCGATCTTGGACTTCCCAATGTAAATTTTTGTATTCTTCGTCAAGCTTCCATAACCAATAGGGAAGCCAACCACACCCGGACTCTAGAAACGCCACTCTCAGCCTCGGATGACGTTCTAACACCCCCCCTTCAATTAAGGCTAACAGCGCCATCATTTGTTCCATCGGGTGAGAACAAGCATGAAGCGCAAACCGACTATTAAATCGCTCTGCACCAGTGGTGGGTAGGCGGCTATGAGTGCCTTCATGAATTCCTACAGCCATGTCCAAATCCTCGCAGGCCGCCCAAAAGGGTTCATAGGCTAGATCGCTCAAAATTCTGCCTTTAACCGGGTTAGGGCGCAAAAAAACCGCTTTCCAGCCCAAGTTTGCCATACGGTGTAGCTCTTTGACCATATCTTCGGGATCATGTTGATTGACTGCGGCGACTCCTTTCAGTCTAGCCGGGTCATAGCTACAATATTCTTCTGATAACCATATATTATAGGCACGGACAAAAGCCCCCATCACTTCGGCGGGTAGGCTATCAATGGCAAATAACCACAGTCCATAGGTAGGATAAATAAAGGCCCTATCTACCCCCATTTGTACCATTGCTTGAACATGGGATTCCGGGTTATAGCGATTGAGATAAGCATGGGGATGAGCTTGCATCATCTGCTTATTCCCTTCTGCTTGGACTTGTGGGGAGATTTTTTGACTAATCGGTTCTCCTTTGATTTTCATGTCAGCAGAAGGAGCAAATTCCCTAAATTTAGGTTCTAGGTATTGGCCCCACATTGCGGGGGGTTCAATGACGTGGGAATCAGCATCAATAATTTTGTAGCCGTTGAGCATAGCGATTTTTTGGCAATTTTCTAGCTAAATTATATTTGATTGGGAAAAAGCGATCGCTTTTTTGCTGCCTTCTTTTCATCCCCTAAAACTCCCTGGATTGATTGGGTTAAACTTGATACAACACTTTATTAAACTTAACGAATGGAAGCGATTGAATTTAAAATGATTCTTCATCATGGCACAGTTGTCATTCCCCCTGAATATTCCTCTAAGTGGGAAGGTAAGGCGATCCGTGTGATACTTTGCGGGGTGAAGTCATTCGCTTGATTTCTGCTCGTCGTGCTACAAAACAAGAGAGAAAAACTTATGAGAAAGGAATATGATTTTTCTAAAGGAAAACGAGGGGCGCTCATTTCCTCTACGGGAAAAACACGCATTACCATTTATCTAGATGATGAGATTCTAGCTTATTTTCGAGAACAGGCTGAAACCGCAGGAATGGGTTATCAAACCCTAATTAATGAGGCTTTAAAACAATATATCCAATCTCCTTCTGAGCGATCGCTCACTCAGTCCGATTTACGTCGTATTCTTCGGGAAGAATTATCGGTTAGGCGATCGCTGTGTTGTTCTGAGGAATAGCGATCGCTTTTTAATTTTTTCTGGTCAAAGTTTAGTTAAACGGTAAGAGGGGTAATTTTGTAAAGATGTGCTAAATTGGAAGCTTTTTGTAGATCACCTTGACGAAGGGCTTCCCGGACATCATCTAATTTTTGAGCGTCTTCTAATGATAAATAGGGCGACCATCCTTCGGGAGTCTCAATCAGTTCGACTTCCACTTCAGCCATGTACTCTCCAATGTGGATGAGTTTAATGTGAGGCTTTTTTGTCATAGTTTTCTCCTTGTAAAATCACTTGACCAACGTGCTGGATCAGGTCTATAGGCAGTGACTAGAACAGCAGGCGATTCGGTATTCTTGGCTATACCCCAAACCACATGAACGGGTTTACCCTGACTATCTTTCTGTAAGACTAGCACACAACGCCCTTTAGGATATTCCGGGTAATCTTCGAGAATGACAGCTTCTCTAATACCTGTTATCACATCCCTTACCAGAATACCGTCATTTGCTAGTTCATCGTAGCCATGGGCTGATATTTTGACTTGCCCACGGGAAAGTAAAGCCAGAACTAATTGGAAGGTTATACTCATCATCTAATCATAGCATCTCTTTATTCAAGGAAGAATGCGATCGCTGTCTGTTTTCAAGGATTGCGATCGCTTTTTTATGCTTTCTTTTCATTCTCTGAAAACGCTACCAATCAATTGATTGGGTTAAACTTGATATGACACTTTATAAAGCTTAACGAATGGAAGCAATTGAATTTAAGACGATTCTCCATCATGGTACAGTTGTCATTCCCCCTGAATATTCCTCTGAGTGGGAAGGTAAGTATATTTGTGTAGAAGATGCTAATGTCCGATAGGATTTTTCTCAATACGAATATCTTAATCCATGGATATTCTCAGGATGAGCCAGATAACCCAATCAACAAACCTCTTTATTAATTTTAGGTTAAGGAATAACTTCAAAAGATAGCTTGCCTTGAAATCGGTAGATATAGAAATCTGTATCTAAAGTAAAAATCAGCCTTTGATTAAGAGCTTCTGCTGCCGCTACTAAGGAAGCATCTGCTAAATCCATTGGTACATCTCGATATTGTTCCATCAAGAAACGCATTCTTTGAATGTCTGATGATTCAAAAGAATATAATGATAAATCTTGATTTTCTAAATAACTCCATAAAGCCTTTTGTCCGAGCCAACCCACATCCCTTCCCAGTAAATACATCCCTTCGACAAAGCATGGCCATGTGGTCATCAGAGGAGGTTGTAAAAAGGGTAAAACAGCAACACAGCGTTGATGGTTATTGTCGCTTCGACTTAGTAAGGCAATAAGCGCAGAAGCATCACACAAAATCAAGACAAGTCCCCTCTTTTTAGCTGTTTTTCCTGCATTAAATCGGCAAATTTTTCTCCTGTGTGGGTAGAAAGGTCTGGGGAAACCCCTTCAATGATACCCACTTTTCCCTTAAGGACTTCAGCGAGGGAGTTACTAGAGGGTATCTTTTCTTCGTCTGATACAGAATCAAGTACAGTTAGCCTAACTCTTCGCCCTTTTAGTTCAGAAGCATAGGCGGCAATTTCTTCCCAAGTTCCTTCGTAAATTGATTGTGCCATGAGAATGATACTTGTTTAAACAGTAATACTCATCATCTAATCATAGCATCTCTTTATTCAAGGAAGAAGGCGATCGCTGTCTGTTTTCAAGAATTGCGATCGCTTTTTTGCTGCTTTTTTTTCATCCCCTAAAACCGCTACAAGTCAGAGGGTAAAAGGGTTTTGAGGATTTTAGCCGCCAGATTAATTCATTAGTTCTACTTTCAGGGATGAGGGAGTCATGCCATAAAGTGACCCTTTAAATCTAATACAAATCTAATATAAATCTAATATAAAAGTTAATATTCTACTCAAAAAAACCTATTAGAAAAGTATTAACTTTAGAGATTGCCATTACTCAAAATAAAACTTATTCTGGTATCAAAGGTGATTAAACAAATCACTTTCAACCCCAAAAAAGTCAAGATGTATTGCTCGTTCAGCAAAAACATCGAATTTAAATTTCATAAGGCAGATCTCTGGTGATTATGCCCAATTTATCTGGAATAGAGTCTCTTTGGCTGAAAACGCTGGGTGATCCGCGTATATGTGTTGCCGTCTTAGATGGAGATGTGGATCAATCTCATCCCTGTTTTCATCAAGCTCGATTAACTCGGATACCAACTTTAATCCCCGCTGTCAGCAACCAAGGATTTGCCACCCAACATGGAACCCATGTTGCCAGCATTATTTTTGGTCAACACGGTGGTTCGGTTCAAGGAATCGCTCCTAATTGTCGTGGCTTAATCGTACCCATTTTCAGTGATGGACAAGGGGATAAACTCGCTCCCTGTTCTCAAATCGATCTAGCGCGAGCAATTACTCAAGCGGTTGAGCAAGGAGCTAACGTCATCAATATTAGCGGCGGTCAATTAACAGCTTCCCCTGAATCTGACCAATTATTGGCTAATGCTGTGCGTTTATGCCAAGAAAGGAATGTTCTGATCGTCGCAGCGGCCGGAAACGATGGTTGTGAATGTCTGCATCTTCCAGCAGCTCTTGAATCGGTTTTAGCCGTAGGAGCAATGGATTCTCAAGGAAAACCGCTCAATTTTAGTAATTGGGGCAAAGTTTACCAAAATCAGGGTATTCTGGCACTCGGTGAAAATATCTTAGGAGCGGCTCTCAACGGCGGAACCATTCTCAGAAGTGGGACAAGTTTTGCCACTCCCATTGTATCGGGAATAATTGCTCTTTTGCTCAGTATCCAACTACAACAAGGAGAAAACCCCGATCCTCATGGTGTTCGTCAAGCCATTCTTAAAAGTGCTTTGCCTTGCCATCAAGATCACCTAACCGATAGCCGTCGCTGTCTGGTAGGAAGACTTAATATTTCTGGAGCTTACACCCTAATTACCCAAGGAGGAATTCAACCCATGTCTAATCAAACCCAAGAAGAACCCATGATGCAAATTAGTGAAGTTAATAACATCTCTCAAGGATCAAGTAATGCGCTCAATGAGATTACGCCATTTCAATCGGTTGAAAGCTCTAATGTTAGTTCAGAATTCGCTGTTCTACCCTCAGCCTTAGAAACAGAGGGATCACAAGCAAAAACCGCTCCTATTGTGTCCATTAATCCTTCTATAGCGGTAAGCGCTTGAGTGAGATACAAACCAAGCTTTGCCTAGCATGGTTTATAGCTCGTGACACTGTACCTCATACGACTGCACACCGCTATAATCTTAATTCCATATCAGTTACCCCCAACAATGAAGTGAATCCTTCTATTACCCCCTCTGCTTGTGCCTGTAGTGGCAATGGTAATGGTAATGGTAATGGTGCGCCCCAAATTGTTTACGCAATTGGTCAATTAGGCACAGATTTCGGCACAGAAGCACGGCGAGATTCTTTTGTCCAAGCCATGCCTGCTGATACGAGTTTGTTAGAGTATCTTAATCAAAATCCCTATGAGGCGCAATCCCTGATTTGGACACTGAGTTTGGATGCAACACCTATTTACGCTATTGTGCCAGTGGGTGCTTATGCTAGTGTGACATTTGATCGACTCCGTGCCTATTTAGGGGATGGAAATATTGAACGAATCTCAGTCCCTGGGGTAATTGGCGGTAGTGTTCGCTTAATGTCTGGTCAAGTTGTCCCTGTGATTGTTCCCGAAGTACGGGGGATGTATAGCTGGTCAGTTCCAGCTTTAGTGCGGTCGGTAATGCCTCGACTGAGTGCAGCTGATCTGACAGAGGACGGTTTACGCTCTCAAATTGAAGATTATTTGAATCGGATTTATTATGATTATCGCAATTTAGGGACAACTCCTCAAGAACGAGCCTTAAATTTCTCAGCCACTAACGCTTTTCAAGCTTCAGTGGCGATTGCAAGCGCCGCAGGTAGTCAACGGGTTCTGGATTCTATTTCCGTAGAAAAAAGCCCGATTTGTCGCCCCGATTCCGATTGCTACGATGTGAAATTAAGCTTCTTTGATCCCGAAAATAACCAGCGTTCTAATCGAGTTTTTCGTTTCACCGTTGATGTTAGCGATGTCATTCCTGTCACTATCGGTCAAGTCCGTTCTTGGTCTCAATCTTAAGACATCAAAGGAGAAGTTATGTCTATCGAAGCCGTCAGACGGTTTAATGAAATTGCTGAGAGTGATCTAGACATTCAAAGTCGTCTAGAAGCAACAACCGGTGTCCGTAGTTTAATAGCTCTTACTGTTGGAGTGGCTTCTGAGATAGGCTTCAGCTTTACCGCTGACGATCTGGAACAATACTACGCCCAAGAAAGTAGAAAAGTTCCTGATGTATCTCTCAGAAATGTGATGTTTCTAACTAGATCATCAAATGCGATTGAAAGCGAACCCAAGGTTTGTGATAAGTACCTAGGCAAAATTAATTACACATATCTAACCCCGCTCTTGCCTCTTGCCTCTTGCCTCTTGCCTATCTTCACTAGGAAATTAATTTTGCACGACTACTTAGATTGCCTTACTTAGCCCGTGAAATCTGTTTGAGACTAGGTTATTAAAAGGAGAAATCACCATGAATCTTCCCATTCAAATTCCACCTACTTCAAGAAAAGTAAGTACAGCCAAACTATCTGGAATCAGAGGCTTTGAGCTATCTAATTTAGCTTTAGCTTGTGATCTCTGTTGTCAATCAGGTGGCGGAATCGCTTGCGGTGCGATCAGTGGTTGTAGTTGTCCTTTGTGGCTCTTCGTTACTCTTTATGCTAAATCAACAGACAAGATGCCAAGATAACATACTTCTAACCCAAAAATTCCGAAAGTTTCTAAAGCCATAGGCTCTCCGTTTTATTAGTTTAAGTTTATTGTTGATTCCCTCGACCACCCCATTCGTGGTCCTTCGCTCGAAATAACTAATAATTTCTCCAAACCAGTTTCGGATTGTTTGACAACTCTTGGTAAAAACACTGGAGGATTTTGCCAACCATTCCGAGATGGATAGCAGTCCTTCTGTCGGATTCTCTGAGGTTTCATAAATCTTTCTAAATTCTTCCTTTAAC
>NZ_JAPZSR010000031.1:0-34970 GCF_027531875.1 Microcystis sp. LE19-84.1B
TTTGATAATTTCGCCTACAAGACTCGTGAAAAAAACCCGAATTTAACTCAGCAATTATGGGCGGTTGGTGCCCCCCCCCGCCCCCCCCCCCGGGGGGGGGGTTTGGGGGGGTCGACAGTTAGCCTATAAATGCCGTGGGTATGGGAGAAACTACATCGAAATAGATAGTTGGTTTCCTAGCTCTAAAAGGTGTAGTACTTGCGGGTATATTGCCCTTGAAAATGCCGTTAAATGTTCGAGAGTGGGACTGTCCAGACTGTGGGATTCACCATGACCGAGATATTAACGCGAGTAAAAATATTTTGGCCGCAGGGCTTGCGGTGTCAGTCTGTAGAGCGACCATAAGACCAGAACAGAGTAAATCTGTTAAGGCAGGTGCGAAAAATCCTTCGGGAAAGAAGCAGAAACTCAAATCGTGAGGTTTGGGAATCACCGTCCGTAAACGGACGGCGAGGATGTCAATATAGCTGGATGACCTATACCCCGATCCTCGTTTTAACTCCCTCTCGAAAATCTACTGCACCACAGCCTTCAGTCACCTTCATCCCAATCATCTAAATTTTCCGCTACAATCGACAGTGCTAAGACTTAGGGATTTATAAACTACTATTCATGATAGATTTTAATACTCTCGCTGAATTTTCCCGCCACTATTGCGTCTCGATTTGTGCCTTTTTAGTACCCGCTAACTTAGTAACCACCCTTTTAACCGTTCTTTTTCTCTATTTCGGTCGTCCTACCCGTCAACTCTTCCCCATTGCTTCCCTAGCTTTGTTGTTCGCCATCACCATGTTTCTCCACGTCGCCACCTGGTTAATGATTGGTGTGGTTATGGCCCCCACTTTTATCCTCTTTGGACTAGGTTTAACCTGTTTTGTGATCAATTTTCAAGCCATCAGCGATCGCCAAAGCTTGGAACAGTTATTACACACCGGGGTTAATCGTCTGGCCCGCTCTTTCAACTAAAGAAAGCACCGAGACTTCCCCCTTCCCACATAGTTGAACCAAGAGGCTAATCTTGATGCGTCCAAGAGCGATGAGCCAGACGCAAACCCCAATCGAGCAGATAACCAATCGCGCCAATAACAAGAATCACTGCCATCAACTCTGAATAGGCGAGTCGATCGCGTGTATCGAGAATATAATAACCCAAACCCGCACTAACCCCCAGCATTTCCGCTGGTACAAGAACAATCCAGATAATACCGATAGCCAAACGAAAACCAGTTAAGAGATGGGAGACGATCGCAGGCAGAATAATCTGGAAAACCGTTTCCCCTCGGGTAGCACAGAGACTGCGGGCTAAAGTCAACCAAGAGCGATCAACCGCGTTAACCCCGGCAGCCGTATTGAGAAGGATCGGCCAGATGGCCGCCACCGTCAGCAAAAAATACACGGGTAGATCACCAATTCCCAAAACCATCACCGCTAAAGGCATCCAAGAAAGGGGCGAGATCATGCGGAGAAATTGAAATACAGCCGACAAAGCCGATTCAAGGGAGCGATACAACCCGATTAATATCCCCAACGGCACACCGATGGCACTAGCGAGAACCAAGCCCACAAGAACCCGGCGGCAACTGGTGAGGATATGGGGCATAATCTCCCCCCCAACAAAAAGATGTAATAAAGCGACAAAAGAGCGCTCAGGGGAAAAATCATTTAAAATCGGGTTTGAGTGCCATAGAGGACTGGTAAATAGCCACCAGAGCAATAATCCAAAACCGATACCCCATAAGGGTAGTAAAGCTCTTGGCGGGGAGGTCAAAGATTGTGACTTCATGGGTTTGGACCTTTAAAATTTGATCGTCTCGATGCGGGAGAGATTATTCGGTAAGCCGAAAGCTTTCGGTCCGCCCACCTGTTGCAAGGCATTACGGACAAAAGAATCATCCACGAGATCCCGGGCCACCTGTCGAGGTTGCAGTTTTTGGAGAAAATCCGTATTTCCTTCCACCTGAGTGGTTTTTAGCAGGCGTACCAGTTCCTCTGTATAGGAAGGGAAAGGATAGGGCTGGAAATCGATCCGGTTGACCTGCCAAGCTGGATTCTGGATTGCTCCTTCTTTCTTATAGAAATTGCGATCGTAGTAAGTAAGCGCCCGTTGCAATACTGGCAGCGGGTGAGGGGTATATTTTCCACCATCTTTAGAGAGAATCCGGGCCACTTCCGAGCGATTGCCCCGGGACCAGAGTTGGGCTTTAACGAGGGCGTTTACCACCTTCTGCGTCCATTGTTTCCGTTGCCTAATATCCTCCTCGTGAACAAAGACGACGCAACAGGCGTGATTCTTCCAGACATCGCCGGTGAAACGGAGAACCCTACCGGTTTTGAGATTTTCCGCCGCCGCGTTGAAAGGTTCAGCCACGATATAACCGCCGATGCTCTTATTGGCGAGGGCTGATACCATATCCGGGGGCGGGAGAACCACTAGATTAACCTCGTTAGAAGCGATCGGCGCGTCCTTGGCTTTGCGAACTATTTTCAGCCCGTTACGTTGTAAGAGTTGTTGCAAGACCAAATTATGAATCGAATACCAGAAAGGAACCGCGATCGTTTTACCTCCCAATTCCCTGGGATTTTCAATATCGGGAAGGACGGTGAGGGCTGAACCGTTGGTATGGTTCCAAGCGACGATTTTAGCGGGGAAATTGCGCCCGTAACGAATCCAGATCGAGGTGGGAAAAAGAACATGAATAACGTTCACCTGCCGAGCGAGAAAGGCTTCAACAATCTGCGCCCAAGAGCGGAATAGGCGCGGTTGTTCGGCAGTTAAACCTTCCGCTTGATAAAGTTTTCGCGAGTGGGCCACCAATAGGGGGGCGGCATCCGTAATCGGTAGATAACCGATTTTCACAGGCTGATCGTTGGCATTGGCGTTAACGGGGAGATTCCAATTATCGGCGGCGATCGCTGCTCCGAAGGAACTGGTAAACAGTGCCGAAAGTTTCAGGAAATCTCGACGGCTCATGCCGCAACAAGCACAATTATCGTGTAGGTTCATAGATTTACAGTGTCATCACAAGGGCTAATTCTTGAAAAATTGACTGGCGTAGATCACTCAACAGCTTCGCTGACTCGAAACGGGGTTTCGGCATCGAGATGGTCCATTCTCGGCGGATGCCCACCGGATGACGACCCATGAGAAGAACTCGATCGGCCACTAATAGGGCCTCATCGATATCGTGGGTAACGAGGAGAACCGTGCTGTGATAGAGAGCTATGACTTCTAGGAGGAGTTTTTGCATCTCGAAACGGGTAATCGCGTCGAGGGCGCTAAACGGCTCATCCAGGAGGAGGAGAGAGGGGCGGCGGGCAAGAACGCGGGCTAGAGAAACTCTCTGAGCCATACCGCCCGATAGTTGATGAGGATAGGCACGCTCGAAGCCCTCTAGTTTGACGCTTTTAACGGCGGTGTGAACCCTTTCGCGTAATTGCTGATGATCGAGGCGGGGCATCCGCTTTAATTTCAAACCAAAAGCCACGTTTTGCCAAACGGTTAACCAAGGTAAAAGGGCGGGGGATTGAAAGACGATCGAGCTGCGGATGTCTGGGGCTTGTAGGGGTCGTGAGTGCAATTGTATTTCTCCGCCATCGGCACTTTGCAAACCAGCGGCGGTGGCAAGGAGGGTAGATTTACCGCAACCACTGGCCCCAAGCAAACAAACCACCTCACCGGAGCGCACCTGTAGGTTAATATCCTCAAAAACGGTACGGTAGCCATTGCGGGTTTTATAGCGTTTGTGGAGGTTTTTGAGGGTGAGGACGGGGTAATCAGTGGCGACGCTCATTCCCTCACCCCCGCTCGCTCGAGTTCGCCAGTGAGAATTTTATCGGTAGCGGACTGACGTTGTAACTCTCTTTCTAGTTGAATCAGGCTCGGAGTTAACACAGGTAAAAAGGCGACCTCCCGCAGTCGTCGCGCCGTGTCGCTATTACGGAAATAGCCTTTTCCTCCCTTAATTTCCGCTTCTAACCCCACGGATTCCACCGCTAACCGGGTAATGTCCACTCTGAGGGTGAATAGTTGGCGTGTTCGTCCGAGATCGAAGCTTTCTAGGGTGCTGAATTGCTCGATTGTCTTTTCTAGACGAGTCAGACGCTCCCGGGCGAAGAAATAACGATCGCTTGTTACCGCTGCCTTTCCCCCTAAATTTTTCTCCGTCTCTGCAAGGGATTTACGCGTAATGCCAAGGGCCAGTCCGCATTGTAACAGCAAGAAACAGGGGCGGACTGAGGGTAAAAATTTTGCTGCTTCCAAGCTGATAATCCAGTCGTGAGATAACTGAACTCGATCGAATTCAAGGGTACTGGTGCGGGAAGCCTGTAAACCCAATAATTGTAGGTCTTCACCCCGTTTTAACCCTTTTGCGAAGGAGGGAAGGGCGAGGATAAGAGTTTGTCCCGATGTAGTTTGAGCGGCAACGGCCACTATAAATTCTCCGTTAGAGTCGAGGTTAGAGGCCCAGGGCAGGAAGCCATTAACAGTGACGTTTTCTCCCTCAATCTTTGCCTGTAAACGCAGCTCCTCGATCCCGCCGAGGTACTTCATCGCGTTAGAGAGTCCTGTCGCCCCGGCTATCTCTCCCTTGAGAACAGCAGGTAGAATTTTGTTTTGTAGGTAAGTGTTATTACTGGCGGCCAAATATTGAATGAAGACGCGCTGACACCAGAAAACAAAACCAGTGGTCAGGCAACATTGGGACACAGCGGAGATCGCCTCTACTGCCTGCAATAAGGAGCCACCCCGGCCGCCTAAGCTTTCAGGTATAGCATAGCCGAACCAGCCCGATTCTCCTAGCTTGGTTAGGGCTGAACCGACGTTGAGATTAGCTGTACCGTTGTTGAGGTCAGTGGCTCTTTCTTCCAGAAAAGAAAGGATTTCGGAGCCTCGATCGAGCATAATTGTTTTCTCCTAAGGGTGAATATTTTCAATCGAGGTCAAACTATCTATCGGTGCGCCGACCACTTCTCTGGCTCTTTTTACCGCCGCTTCATCGGGACTATCGTAGAAACAGAGACATTTACTCAAGTCTTCGCAAACATAGGTACGCTCGAAACTGACTTCCGGCACTTGAGTGTAAAGGGGGGTTTTCTCCGCTTTTCGTTGCAGGTAAGTTTCCATCGTTAGCCCCGGTGGTAAATTCCACTGTACTAGATAGTTGGCTTTGTCTTTGCGCTCTCGCACAGTGGCTAAGTCCTGCCCAATCAAGCGCATTTCCTTGATTAGTTGCCAACTTAGCCCAGCGTTTTCTAGTACTTGTTCGACGGAGGCGCGATCGATCGCTTTGATAATCAGGAATAACCGCCCCTCTGTTCCACCGACTAGGGCCTCGATTAACTCTCCCTGGGATTTTGAGGCGAGTGTGGCAATGCGATCCAATATCTCGCTCACCTCTTCTTTTGTCCTTTCTTGTTGATCATCCTCTACTAGATATAGAGTCATAATTCATCTGAAATACATTTACAATACATTTGAGTTTACTGCCTTGGAGAAAAAAAAGCAATATTTTCAAGCACCTGAAAACGCCGCGGCCAGAACCCTTGCCCTGGCTTATATGTGTGACCCGATTTTTTCGATAACCGCCCTTATCTGGCTGAATTTTTTTTCGGCCAAAGACTTGACAAACTCCAAAATTTCTGCTAACCTTGTAGTAGAATGGGAATCCGTGTCGGCCTACGAACCCTCTTTTTAAATCTTTCTCAAGAATAAAAATTTTAACCCGAATTGCCGGTAGTAGCTAAACTAAGAGCAGTACCACGGGAAACGGTGATTATGGAAGTTATTTGCACGCGTCCCCACTGTCCGAGACCGCGTAATCAGTGCCTAGACCTAGACGATAGCAATCGCTTAACCTCGATCGAGCAGAAATATTGTATTACTTGCGGGATGCCATTAATTTTGGGGGGACGTTATTTGCCAGAACGTTTATTAGGACAAGGGGGATTTGGTGCGGCATTTTTGGCAGTAGATCGTTATAGTCCCAAAAAAGCCAAATGTGTAATCAAACAATTTCAACCTTCTGGTAATTTAAGTCCCCAAGCTTTAGAAAAAGCGAAAAATTTATTTTTTCAAGAAGCGCACGTTTTAGAAGATTTAGGACGAGAACATCCCCAAATCCCCGATCTCTATGCTTTTTTCCCCTTAAAAGTCAAGAATCAATTAACGGGAGAAGAAGAACAATTTTTCTATCTGGCCCAGGAATATATCGACGGTAAAAACTTAGAAGAAATTCTCCAGCAGCAACAAAAACCCTTTCAAGAAAGTGAAGTTAAAAACATTCTCAAAGAATTACTTCTTATCCTCAAATTTATTCATGAAAATGGTTCCATTCACCGGGATATAAAACCATCTAACATCATGTTATCCAAAAATGGCCGCCTCTATTTACTCGATTTTGGGGCAGTAAAACAGGCGACTAATAACCCTAGTAATACACAAGAGAAATCCACAACAATTTACTCGGCCGGATTTGCTCCTCCCGAACAACAATTAGGCAATCAGGTATCGGCATCCACAGATTTATATGCCCTAGCAGCTACCTGTGTTATACTCTTAACTAATCGCGATCCTGATGATCTATACGATCCGCAAAAACAGGTCTGGAATTGGCAAAATTATGCCCCTAATATCAGTGCAGATTTAGCCCAAGTATTCAATAAAATGTTACTAGCAAATCCCTGGGATAGATTTCAATCCTGTGGAGAAGTTTTAACCGCTTTAAATCCTCCTCCCCCATCTCCTCCACCTTCCCCAATTCCCCCATCTTCCCCCTCTCCAATTCCTCCATCTCCAATTCCTCCATCTCCTCCACCCTCTCCAATTCCCCCATCTCCTCCGGTGATTAGAAAAACTTCCCGCTTTTCTCTTGGGGAAACTTTCGCTAATGCTGCCTTTGCGGGGTTTGAAGGGACATTATTAGTAATTGCCTTAAATAGTTTAGTTCCCTCGGCAGGAATTGTCATCGCCTTTATGATCTTAGGTGGCTTAGTTTTGGCATTATTTAAAAAAGTGATTGAAGGGAAAGATTTACCGATTCTAGCCGCAATTACCCTCGTTTTCCTGTTAATTCCGCAACTGCAAGGAACTCTAAGTTTTCCTGAAATTGCTATCATTGCCGTGATGGCAGCCATTGGAGCCATTGCTATTACTGCCTTTTTCCGGTTAATATATCAGATAATTTTGCGATTATTTTAAAACCCTGAAAGTTGCCAAATTATCATCAGTACCGCCGGTAATCGTGCCACCGAGGTCTAAAATAGTTTGCAGATAGTCGAGGACTTCCTGAGAAATTAACTCACCCGGCATCAAAACGGGAATACCGGGAGGATAGGGACAGATAACATCAGCACTAAGACGATCGAGGGCATTTTTACGGGATACTATCTCTGTAGGGGCAAAAAAAGCCTTTCTAGGAGAAATAGCCAGATTTCCCATGACTAGGGCAGGAGTCGCGGGTAAACTGGTAGAGGAAGGAGATTGAAGGCATTGAAAAGCAGTAATGAGGCGATTAATGTGTTCGCGATGGTTGCCGATGGAGATAATAAAAGTAAGTTGGCTTAAAGTCGGTAATTCTGCCGTGACAGCGTATTTTTCTCGCAAAATATCGTCTATTTCGTAACCGGTTAAGCCAAAATTTTTGACAATTACCGTTAAACGAGTGCGATCGAACCAGTGACAACCCGGGATAGAATGGGGAAAGTCTAAAACAGAGATATTAGGAATTTTATCGAGTTCTTTTCGGGCAGTAGCGGCTAAATCGAGGGTTTTGGTCAGTAAATCTAGTCCTTGCGTCGCCATTTGCTTTCTAGCACTATCAAGGGAAGCGAGAAGCAAATAACTAGGGCTAGTGGTTTGAACTAATTGTAAGGCTCGATCGACTTTTTCGGAACTAATGCGATCGCTTTTTAAGTGTAACATCGATGCTTGAGTTAAGGCCCCTAAAACCTTATGGGTGGACTGAATAGCCATATCGGCGCCGAGAGACAGGGCAGCCGGAGGTAAATCGGGATGAAAGGCAAAATGCGCCCCGTGAGCCTCATCGACGAGCAGCGGGATAGAATAATGATTGGTAATCTGGGCGATAGTTTTTAAGTCACAGCAAACCCCTTGATAGGTGGGAGAGACTACCATCACCGCTTTAGCGTCGGGATGAAGTTTCAGGGCATTTTCGAGGGATTGGGGGGTTATATTTAAATTTAGATCGATAGTGGGATTATATTCGGGATTGATAAAGATAGGTTGCGCCCCAGAGAGAATTAAGCCCGAAATTGCCGATTTATGAATATTTCTCGCCAAAATAATTTTATCTCCCTCGCCGCAAGTGGCTAAAATCGCCGCAATAATGCCACAACTGGAACCATTGACTAAAAACCAGCTTTTATCTGCCCCAAATGTCTCGGCTGCTAAAATTTGCGCTTCTTTAATCACTCCCGTCGGGGCAAACAAATTATCAAGGTCGGGTAATTCGGGTAAATCGGCTTTAAAAACGCTTTTTCCCAGTAAATTACTTAAATCTTCCCCGATTCCTTCCCCCTGCTTATGCCCTGGCGCATAAAATGGTACATCTAAACTATTGACTTTTTTTTGCAGTTGTGATACCAATGGAGCGGATTCTGGTGAAGGCATTTTGGGAAGGGAGTGGGGGGGTTTGTCATTAACTATCTGTGCCTAACATTTGCAGTTTATATAAACTAGCGTAGAGGCCGTCTTTAGTTAATAAATCTTCATGGGTTCCCGATTCGACTAATTCCCCGCGTTTAAGGACAAGAATTCGATCGACATCGCGAATAGTAGAGAGACGATGGGCGATAATAATAGCAGTACGATCGACTAAAATCTGTTCTAAAGCTTCTTGAATTAATACTTCTGTTCCCACGTCTAAACTAGCGGTAGCTTCATCTAAAACTAGAATTTCGGGGTTACGAATAGCGACTCTTGCAAAAGCGAGTAATTGTTTTTGTCCTCCCGATAAATTTGCGCCCCGTTCCCGTAAAAGAGTATGATAACCGTCGGGTAACTCCTCGATAAAGTGATCGATATTAGTTAATTTAGCCGCTGCCTTCACCTGCTCAAAATCATAATTTTCTCCTAAAGTAATATTGCGAGTAACATCTCCAGCAAAGAGAAAAGTTTCTTGGAGAATGACACCGATATAACGTCTTAATTCCGCTTGGGGAAGATAACGGATATCGATACCATCCACTAGAATTCTGCCCTTACTCGGTTCATAAAGACGACAGAGAAGACGAATAATCGAACTTTTTCCCGCACCGGTGGGACCGACTAAAGCGACTTTTTCTCCGGGATTAATGGTAAAATTGAGACCTTTTATAATATATTCATCGGGTTTATAACCAAACCAAACATTTTCAAAAATAATCTCGCCAGTTTTAAGTTTTTCGGGAAAATAAAGCTCTTTATAATTGTTATAATCTTTGATTTCAATGGGAATACTGATTAATTCCCCAATGCGTTCAATAGCAGTAAAACCCGATTGAAACATGGTAAATTTTTCGGCAAACTGACGCAGGGGATTAAAGAGACGTTGGGAGAATAAAATAAAAGCCGATAAAACCCCAAAATCAATGGTTTTCTGGAGAACCAAAATTCCGCCTAACCATAATACTCCTCCCACGGCAATTAATCCGATCCATTCCAAAGTAGCTGAGACAGCCGAATCATAAAAAATTGTTTTATCTAGGGATTGACGATATTGAGTATTGGTAGTGCGAAACATTTCAGCGTTAAAGCGTTCGCGGCGAAATAATTGAACAATATTGACTCCGACTACATTTTCCTGTAATTGGGCATTAAGTTTTGATAATTCCTCGCGTACTTGATAGTTAGCGCTGCGGTATTGTTTTTGAAAAAAGATAATTAAAGCGGTGACGGGAAATAACATCAACACCAACAATAGAGCTAATTGCCATTGCAGGGTAAACATGGTGATGATAATAACTAAAATATTGACCAGATCACTGACAACTCCGATCGCCCCACTAGCAAAAACTTCTCCTAATGCTTCCACATCGCTGGTTAAACGAGTGACTAAACGTCCCACGGGAGAGCGATCAAAAAAACTAGAGGAAAGGGAGGTGACGTGGGTAAATAAATCTTCCCGGACATTAGCAGTAATTGACTGACCGACTTTCTGTACTAGATAACCTTGTGTTGTCCCTAAAATCAGTCGTAAAATAATCGAAACCGACAGGATAATAATTAGGGTATTAATGGCTGCTGTTAAGGGCATTTGAGCCAAAAAATCCCAAGTTTGTTCCTTTTGCAAAAGGGAGACCGCTTGACCGATAATTAAGGGTTGGACTGCCCCCGTGAGAGATAGGGGAAAAAGAAGTATTAATGACCAAAATAGCAGGGCTTTTTGCTTTTTTGCGTAGGGAAGTAATCTTAATAATAAGCTCCAGTCATTTTCTTTGACCGGAGGGGACACAGGGGAGGATGATAGACTCATGAAGGGATTTCCCATGAAATTCTGGGCAGCTGGGGAGAAATTACGCCCCTATTGTTAACTTTTCTAACAGGCGATCGATCTGAAAATGTTCCTCCATTAATTCTCGAATACCAGCGACTTTTACCTGTTCCTGTAAGCGAATCTTCCCGAAGGCCTGATCGACGATTTCCACGGTACTGAGAGTATCTAAATTTACCGAGAGAATCGGTACTTCTAAATCCTCGGCCCGGCCCAAAATCAGGGGATCTGGAGAGATGGAACCGGTTAAGATTAAACAGGTGGTGGAAGTTTCTAGGGCAGCTAACTGGAGGTCTGTGCGATCGCCACCCGTAATCACGGCCATATTTTCCCCCTTGCGAAAATATTCTAAAGCGGCGTTGACATTCATCGCCCCGATCGCTAAACTTTCTACCATCCAATCCAAACGATCGGGCCGACATAATACTTTGGCCTCTAAAAGATGGACAATTTCCCGAACACTAATACTGCGCAATAATTTACTAGCGGGTAACAGTCCTAAAACTTCCACACCTTGGCCAGCGAGATAGGGTTTAAGGAGAGATTGTACTTCATCCCAATCATCGGTGGGGATATCGCTAATTACTACCCCCAGCAGCTGATTATTTAATTCCTGTTGCGCTTTCAGCAGACTATCGGCAATCAGGGGAGAACTATAGCGGGCCACCAATAGGATCGGAGTCTGGAGAATTTTGGCCATCTCCCCCATCGATAACTGAAAAATACTCCCTTCCCAGAGAGTCCCCGGCCCTTCGAGGAGGGTAATATCACTGTGAATCCGATCGAGATAACCAGCAAGAATATTGCCGTAGTCCTGTTTATCTGCACCTTGCAGACGTTTAGCAACGGAATCCACATCTGTATAGATCAGGGGTAAGCGCAGCTGTTCGGGGGATAATTCTAATAATTGCCGAATAAATTCTACATCCTCATCGACCAATTGCCCATCGACGTAGCCCGGACAATTGCCCACTGGTTTGCCGTAACTTATCTCTAGTCCTTTTTGCCGCAAGAGATGCGCTAAACCGACGATAGTTCCCGATTTACCACTGAGGGGTTCCAGGGAAGAGATAAGTATAGATTTGGCTGATTTCGCCACGATTTGCTCCTTTTTAACCCGTAAAATCCCGACTTTTATTCTTCAAATCGCAGCAGTTTCCGATAAAATCCCTGCGAAAAGTCGGCTGAACCTAGCTGCTTAAAGGTTTTAATCGCATCGATGAGATATTCGACCAACTCGGCGTTAATAATCGTCATCTCATAGCTTAGGTCGGCCTGTCCTTCAAATTGTAAACGACAACGGGTCAATTCCGAGGGCAATTTTGATACATACCAAGACGCCACAAAGGGAATCCCTTCACTGTTTTCTATGCGACGACGACCTTCTAAAGATCCGGCTTGATACAAAGCGATCGCATAGGGCAGGATACTATGTTTGTCCTTGGCATAGTAGGGCATATATACTACCACATCGGCCTTATCGGCGGGTTCTAATTGTTCGATAGTTGGCATAATTTACTTAATTCTCTGGTTCACGGCCAAGTTACCATTGACACTGATATTTTCCATATATTTTAACCGATCGCCCCAGGAATCTCCTGAGGGAGAAAATAGGCAGAATTGACCACCAGATCATCCTTCTATACTAAGATGTCTATCGGCTATAACCGGCATACTAACCCGAAAAACCGTGCCGGGGTAGGGGGAACTTGTTGGCTCGGGATTGGGACTGATAAATTCGATCGTCCCCCCCATGCTGGTAATTAATTCTTTGGCGATCGCTAAACCTAATCCTGTACCCGGTATATCTCCCCCTGCTTGCACTCCCCGGTAGTGACGTTGAAAAATTCCTTCTTGATCGCTCGTCGGGATACCATAACCCGTGTCTTTAAAAACAATTTCTACACTATTCTTAACATTATGCACCTCGACGGTGACTTTTCCGCCAGCAGGAGTATATTTGAGGGCATTATCAATTAAATTACTGAATACTTCCCGCAAACCAGGGATATTGGCCCGAATAAGTGGTATATCTTCCCCGTGAATCGTTTCTAGACTGAGATTTCTCTCTTTGGCTACCGCTTGGGCCGAAAGGAGCAGCGGATCGAGAAGATCATGGAGATCGATCGGAGTTAGTTGGCCGCTGCCAGCAGGTAAGAGAAAGGCGGTGGGGGAAGATTGCGCTTGCAGGAGAGGAATATCGACGGTGGGGTAATTTTCGCTTTCTTGCTGAATTTGTCCCTCAAATTCGGCAATTAAGTCGCGAACTCGATCGCTTTCTCTCAGGATACCAGTAATGGCGGGATCGTTACCCTCTTCGGCTAAAAGCCTTTTGAGTAGAAGTTTACCAAAGGTTTTTAAAGCGGTGAGGGGATTGCGGATTTGATGGAGAAAGGTATCGAGACGCTGTCGTTGCCATTGTCGATAATAACGTTCTTCTCCCAATTGGCGATCGAGTACACAGGCCAAAGCGAGGGTTTGGGTGATTTTTTCCATCTGGGTTAATTCCCAACTTTGCCAAGGTCGTTTTTCTCGGGTTGTCACCAATAATCCGATCATGCCCTCTTCATACATTAAGGGTAAAAACAAGCGATGACCGCTGACGCTCTCCTGATTACCCCAGAGGTGGGATAAATCTTCTAACTTAACCGCAGTTAACAAGTCGGCTGCTGGTTGCTCTGGTTGTAAGGAAAGCCGCTTTTTTTGGGGAGAAGGGGGGTTAAAAGGCGGACAAACAACGACTGGGATTAAATTACTCGATAAAGGTTCAGTTAAATAAACTGCACTTCTGTCCGCTTCCATTTGCTCCCGCAAAAGTTCCATCTGTGCCTGACAGAGGGCAATAAAATCATCACTCAGGGGAGTCCGGGAGGGGGAGGAGAAGGGCATACCAAGAAAGTAAAAAGTAAAAAATCAGAAAACCTAGATACAGCTAGGGTTGCGAGTTTTGTTTCCCAGTTTACATAGGGGAGAATGACCCTCCTCTTGAGTCGAGGGCAACCGGCAAAAAGCAATTAGGACAAGGGTTTGGTCACTATTTTCGGGGTGGATCAAGGTATATATTAAAAAAAGTTTAAGAATAATAAGTTTTGTATCGATATTTGTGGGTGTGTTTTTGTCATAAAAACTTAAACCTAGTCTCAGTCTAGCTTCTAGTCAAACTTGTCTGTAATTGGGTTTGTGAGAGACACTTGATTTCTTGGTCTAGAACGGATATAATTGCTACGGCTTTTGTAACTATCATTACAACGATTAGCCAAAACAGGAGGTAATTGGGTTGGCCAGAAAACGGAAACGTAAAAGTCGCCGTCGTCAAGAAGGACGTAAGATACTTGAACTTATACCCCAGTATAGTATTGAAAGTGGCGAAGATAAACCCGTAACTGCGGCGCGTAAGTATATTCAAGCTATAGGCATTAGCCCACCAGCTTTATTGATTGTTAAGCGTAACGAGCATACAACCGATCGCTATTTCTGGGCTGAAAAAGGACTGTTTGGAGCGCAATATGTGGAGGAAAACCACTTCCTTTTCCCAAGTTTGCGCGACCTGCAGCCCCAGGCCCAGCCCCAGCCCGTCAAAGCACCGGTAGCAGTTGCCAAATAATTCACAGGACTATTAATCATATCATGGAAAGTCAACTCGTTTACCGAAAAGTAAACGAGTTTTTTTGTCTGAGATCTGGGAATCAGCCACCAGCTTTTCGCTGATGGCTAAAGATAAGAAATCTGAGGCTGAAAAACAGCCAAGTTTTAGGCGACATTACCGGCTGTGGCAGTAATAATTTGACGTACTTGAGCATCGGTCAGATTCGGATTGGCACTCAACATTAGGGCCACCACTCCGGCCACATGAGGTGTTGCCATGGAGGTTCCACTCAAGAAACCATAGCCACCATTAGGGAGAGTAGAATACACTTGCACGCCTGGAGCGGTGACATACCTCATCGAAGAATTGGAGCCAGCACGATTGGAGAAGGAAGCCATCTGGTTAGAACTATTAACGGCACCTACGGCAAGACCCCAAGAGGTGGCATTGAAAGCGGGATAACCGGGTTGAGCTGCCCCCGCATTACCGGCGGCCATAACCACGATAACACTGCGACTGCTGGCATACTGGAGGGCCGATTGAACTGCACTGCTAGTGCTACCACCGCCCAAACTCATATTAATCACATCGGCACCGTTGTCCACGGCGTAGCGAATTCCTTGGGCAACGCCACTATAGCTGCCACTACCGGAATCGCTCAAAACTTTCACCGGCATAATTCTGGAATTGTAGGCCACACCAGTGGCTCCGAAACCATTATTACCGGCAGCAATGGTTCCCGCCACATGAGTACCATGGCGGTTGCCATCTAAAGTGTTATTATTGCCATTGGCAAAGTTCCAGCCATAAACGTCATCAACGTAACCGTTGCCATCGTTATCAAGCCCATCATTGGCAATTTCGCCCGCATTCGTCCAAATATTGCCCGCTAAGTCGGCATGATTGCGGTCAACTCCTGTATCTAGTACAGCAACGACGATTCCTTGTCCTGTATAACCTCTTGCCCAAGCTTCCGGAGCATTAACTAAGTTAACCCCCCAGTCATTAGCACCACCAAAAGTGGGAACATTGGCAAAAGGACTTTGATTCAAGGCTCCGGCGACGGCTGCTGCGGCATTAACTAAACCGTATCCTGAAGTGGCACTATATCCGGGTACAACTGTGGCTGTGGTCGCCGACAGGGTTAAGTTATAGTTAGTGCTGCCACTGTAGGGATAAACTCGTACATAGTAAGTACCCGCATTCAGTTGACCAGTAATACTCTCACTGATGTTACTGCCATTAGTGGAGCTAGTAATCTCATTGCCATTACTATCTAATAAGGACACATCGGCATCGGCACTTAATCCCGTTAAATTGAGGCTAAAGTCGCTACTGTTGCCTAAACTGAAACGATAGTAATCATTGGTGTCTGTAGAACCAACAAAATCACTGTAGCTGGTGGGAGTCGCTCCAATGGTGATATCACGGGCCGTTGCTGAGGTATTGCCGGCGTTATCAGGAATCCCGACAGTGGCAGCTAAACTTAAGTCATAGTTAGTGCTACCGCTGTAGGGATAAACCAGGACAAAGTAAGTACCCGCATTCAGTTGACGAATAATACTCTCACTGATGGTACTGCCATTAGTGGAGCTAGTAATCTCACTGCCATTACTATCTAATAAGGACACATCGGCATCGGCACTTAATCCCGTTAAATTGAGGCTAAAGTCGCTACTGGTTCCTAAACTGAAACGATAGTAATCATTGGTGTCTGTAGAACCAACAAAATCGCTGTAGCTGGTGGGAGTCGCTCCAATGGTGATATCACGGGCCGTTGCTAAGGTATTGCCGGCGTTATCTAAGGTAGTAAGATCAAGATCAATGCTCGCTACTTCTTCTTTGAAAAGAGATGTGGCTCGATTAGTGGCTATGGTGGGAAAAATTGATGAGTTATTCCCCCCTAGGAATTTCTGAAAATCTGAGGAATCTAGACTATCTATACAGTTATAGAGGTCGTTGGCGGCAAAGTTATCTATCATGGTGTTCTGGTGGTTTTTTAGTGGTTAAAGGGAGCATCTCATTTATGCAAGTGAGTAATTATACTTATCCATAAAACTGGTTTCTAGCAAGGCTTTCAAAATAGCTTGACATAAAAACCTGATTTAGGGGTTACAAAGGTGAGATGCTCCCTGGTTAATGGTTAAATGGCTGAGAGAACAATCAATAAGATATTATCAGACAGACAATATGGCGCTTCTGGTTTCTGTGTGAAAACGAGGTCTATACTGATAGAATATCCGCAAAATAGTCCTAAAAGTCTTGCCCAGTAAGCATTTCACGATTCCATAAGCAAAAATTATCACACAAAGTCGAGAAGAGCCAAAATTAGTTGCACATGGGGTGAATTATGAAGTAGGGAGCAGGGAGCGGGGAGCTTTTTTTCAGTGACCAGTCAACAGTAAACAGTAATCAGTGAACTGAAAACTCAGATCTGATAACTGATAACTGATCACTGATTCAAAGCTGACGACCGACGAATGTTACGATTGTTACAACATCTTGACATTAATTCTGATACCCTGACAATGTGTCAATCTGTGCAGTAATGGGGCAGAAACTCAAGTGGTATCGATCCATATTTCTATTGTTGAGGGCAACCCGCACTTGCGATCGCTATTAGCTTGGCATCTGCAACAGGCCGGTTATTTGGTTAATCAATCGGCAACCCTGCAAAGTGCGCGTCAAGCTTTCCTTCATCGTCAACCAACCTTAGCAATTATCGATTCCGACTTGCCGGACGGGGATGGAATCGAACTCTGCCGTTGGCTTGATCAACAAAAACAGTCTTTAATACTGATTCTCTCGGCCCGCAATGGCGAAAAAGATGTGGTCAATGGTTTAAAAGCAGGGGCCGACGACTACCTGAGAAAGCCCTTTGGAATGCAAGAATTTATGGCTAGGGTAGAAGTGTTAACTCGTCGTTTAGGCAGTAGGGCTGCTCCTCTACACTTGGATTATGGGCAATTAAAAATAGATTTAGCCCAACGACGGGTACAATTTCACGGGGAATATATCGAATTAACGCCCCAAGAATTTAGCCTACTCTACGTTTTAGCCCAAGCGGAGGGAACACCCCTATCAAGAGCCGATTTACTGCGTCGCGCTTGGCCCGAGGAAATTGATAATCCCCGGACAATCGATACTCATGTTCTCTCTCTGCGGAAAAAAATCGAAACCGATCCCAGGCAACCTAATTTAATTCAAACCGTCCGCAACGTCGGCTATCGTTTCAATTTAGAAATGTTGGCCGAGATGACTTCAGCTTTAGAAGCTAATATTATTGCCTCCACCAAAGGCAATCATAACGGCCATTCCATTAATAAAATTCCCGCTCACAATGTTAGTCGTTAATTCTGGCTTTGTCCGACTGATTAGCAGATTTTCTGCTGCTTCGTTTAGGTAGCAAAAAGCTAACTATATCTGCTAAGATATTATAAAGTATAGCAGATATTAGGAGTCAGTGATTGAATGCTAGATACAAACCAGGTGAATTTGCCAAAAAGATTAACCGGAGCATAGGAACCTTAAGAATTTGGGATAAAAACGGAAAATTACCTGCCCATAGACTCCCATCGGGACACCGCTATTATACCGAAGAAGATTACTACAAAGCGTTAAGTCTAGAACAACCACAAATTCCGAAAAAAACGGTTATCTATGCCAGAGTTTCCTCTGCCAAACAAAAACAAGACCTGATTCGACAAATAGAAGCTTTAGAACGGTTTTGTTGAGCCAGAGGTTATATTATTGATGAAGTCATCGAAGAAATTGGAGGAGGATTAAATTATACTCGTCCTCAATTCTTACGACTAATGACAATGATTGAAAATCAACAAATTGGGATTTTAGTGATTGCCTTTAAAGATAGATTATGCCGATTCGGGTTTGAATATTTTGAACACTTTTTAAAAAGCCATGAAGGTAAGCTAATAGTAGCTAATGCTCAAACTTGATCACCTCAACAAGAACTCATTGAAGATTTAATGGCAGTGATTCATTCTTTCTCTTGTCGTCTCTACGGGTTAAGGAAATATAAAAAAGAGATAAATAAAATCTTAAGTACCTAAGCAAAATTAATTACACATCTAAGCCACTACTCCGTCAGACTTCTGGTGTGAGGAAACAGTGAACTGAAAACTCAAATCCGATCCCTAATAGCTGTCTCCCGTCTCCCGTCTCCCGTCTCCCGTCTCCCGTCTCGGAGTCTCGGAGTCTCGGAGTCTCGGAGTCTCGACTAGGAAATTAATTTTGCACGACTACTTAGGGTGGCTAATCTCAGAAAAATGGCTAAAAAGAAATCCTTAAAAGCTAAGTTAACCCGGATAAGTCGGTCAAAAAAAAAGACCGATAGACCGAGCTATCAAAGATTAATAGGGATTGAAAGTAAGATAGAATATCATCCCTTTCTAGAAGATTGGGGAAAGGATTATCAAAGTCTTTTACGCCGCGCTTTAAATGATAGACAAAAAGGGTTATCTGAGGATGAGATAGAGAAAAACTATCAAACCCAATTTGATATTCAATGGGCATGGGCTGATAGTTTAGCGACAAATGCTAGTTCAGTGTTTGACCAATTAACTACAGCTAAAGCCAATCACATAGAACTTCTTGAAACAGATTTAAAAGCAGGATTTAGGAAAGTTAGAGAAAAATTAGAAGTTCTAGAGAAGGCTTATCAAAATTCGACTACGGCGAATGGAAGAAACTTTAACAAGAGATTATTAGGGGTCAAATCTAAACTAGAAAGATTACAACGAAAGAAACAGGAACTTTCTGATTTAAAGGAAACAGACAGACTTCACATTTGTTGGGGGTCAAAGAAGTTATTTAAGGCTCAATATCATCTAGAAATCAATGGCTATGCTAATCATGAAGAATGGTTAGAAGATTGGAGACTTCATAGAGGAGGCAATTTTTATAGTATCGGTAAAGGGTCAGTGGATGGCAATAATCCAGTCACGAAAATTCATCATCAAGCGGAGCGAACTGTTCCGAGGGAACCTCGGAACCAGCACGCGCACCAAGAAGAAGATGATATTTTCACTGTTACTATTACAGTTCCTCGTTGTTATCAAGAAATTTATGGGACAAAAATAACTTTAGATTTTGTTGTCAATGGACGACGCAAACATGATTTGCTTTATGCCTTAGAATCTAATAAACCTGTTACGGTTCAGATTTTTAGAAGAGAACATAAAGAAAATAAATGGTACATTCATTTATCCACTTATGTGCCAGCAATTCCTTATATTTCTCATCAAATAAATGGGTGTCTAGGGATTGACTTAAATGCTCAATCTATTGACCTTGTTTATGTTAAAAGAGATGGAAACTTACATTCACAAGAAGGAAAGAAAACCTTATTTTCTTGGGAGATTCCCACAGGAACGACGGGACAAGTTGAAGCATCTTTAAGGAACATTGTGGCTGAAATTGTCAGAATAGCTGAAACTTTTCAATGTCCCATCGCTTGTGAAGACTTAGATTTTAGTCAAAAGAAAGCTACGTTAAGACATTCTCCGAAAAAGTATAATCGGATGCTTAGTGGCTTTGTTTATGATAAATTTAGAGCGTTTTTAGTCGCTAGAGCCGAAAAATATGGGATAGAAGTCATTTTCAAAAATCCTTTTGCCACATCGGTTATTGGGATGGTGAAATATATGGCTAAATATGGGCTCAATTCAGCTTTTTCTGCGGCCATGGTGATTGCCAGACGAGCATTAGGGTTCTGTGAGAGGATACCTCGCTCTTATTGGCCAATAATAGGGATTTGTACTGAATCACCAGAGGATGGTTTAGTGCAATCATGGGGTCAATGGGGGAAACTCTGTAAGCTCTTAAGTGAACAGAATATCTCCCGACACCAAATGTTTGAACCAGCGAAAGTCCTAGAGGCACTGCAATTAGCAGTTTCCCGAACTAGAAGGGGGGAATCTCCCCCCAGCGAAGGCAGGAAAGTCAAATCTGCTTCTCTACCAGTAGTTTTTTCAAACAGTCAAACTCACGGGGAGTCACCGATGCCCCAAAACTGTTAGTCTAATAAGATATTATTAGATACCAACAGGTTTTTAGTAGGTGAAATCGTCTCCTAACCACTTAATCGAAGCGAGGAGACGAAGGGCAAATTAAACCGTAGTCACCATTGACCGATCCGCTTGTTGCTGAAATTCCGTCAATAAACGCCGGAATTCGTCGCCGTCAATGGTTTCCTGTTCAATCAGTATATCCACCAAGCGATCGATCGCCACACGATTGTCAAGGATAAGTTTTGTTGCTAAATCGTGGCATTGCTTGACAAGTTCCCGTACTTGTGCATCAATTTTCGCCATCATCGCGAAAGAATGGTCGGGATGATAACCGGCACCAGCACCACCGAGATAGGAATTACCCTCCTCCTCTAGAGCAATCAATCCCAATTCCGACATTCCCAGACGCGTTACCATCTGTCGGGCCAGATAGGTAATTTTTTCAATATCATTACCGGCCCCGGTGGTCACTTCATCCTCACCGAAGACACATTCCTCCGCCACTCGTCCCCCTAATAATCCCGCAATTCGGGCTAATAACTGGGAACGACTGGTTAAACCCTGTTCTTCATCGGGAGTGAACCAAGTTAACCCCTGCGCTTGACCCCGGGGAATCAGGGTGACTTTTTCCACCTGATCGTGGCCGGGACAGAGAGTACCGACAATCGCATGGCCAACTTCGTGATAGGCGATCAAACGCTTGGCTTTACTATCGACTAAAGCGCGCCCTTCCATACCGGCCACAATCCGATCGATCGCATCGTTGACTTCCGCCATGGTAATCGCCTCTTTCCGTCTTCTAGCGGTAAAAATCGCCGCTTCGTTGAGCATATTAGCCAAATCTGCCCCAGTAAAACCGGGGGTGCGACGGGCGATCGCCTCCAGAGCCACATCAGCAGCCACCTTTTTATCGCGAGAATGGACCTCTAAAATGCCCAAACGTCCCTTACAATCTGGATAATCCACCACTACCTGCCGATCAAAACGACCCGGACGCAAAAGGGCCGAATCCAAAACATCGGGGCGGTTGGTGGCGGCAATGACGATAATGCCGGTATTTCCCTCAAAACCGTCCATTTCCGTCAATAATTGGTTCAGGGTTTGCTCCCGTTCATCATTACCTCCCCCATAACCGACCCCTCGTTGACGACCAACGGCATCAATTTCATCGATAAAAACCAAACAAGGGGCATTTTCCTGGGCTTTTCGGAACAGATCTCGCACTCGCGACGCACCAACCCCGACGAACATCTCCACGAATTCCGACCCAGAGATGCTGAAAAAAGGTACTCCTGCCTCTCCTGCGATCGCTTTAGCCAGTAAAGTTTTCCCCGTCCCCGGTGGACCAATTAACAGGACTCCTTTCGGGATTTTTGCGCCAATAGCCGTAAATTTTTCCGGTTGTTTGAGGAATGTCACCACTTCCTCTAGATCTTCCTTGGCCTCATCCACACCCGCCACATCATTAAATTCTATGCCAGTTTTCGCCTCCATCTGAAACCGCGCCCTTGATTTACCGAAGTTCATCGCTTGACCGGAAGCATTAGCAGAACGACGGATAATAAACACCAATAATCCCAAGACGATAATAATCACTAACAGGTTAGTGAGAACATTGATCAGGGCTGAATTGTCAGTGCTGGGGAGAATGCCGTACTCAATTTTTTTAGCATCGAGTCTCTTGATTAATTCGGGATTTTGGTCAAATAAATTGACTTCTTTCGGGGAATCCTTGTCCGTTTGACCGACGAGGGTAACTGCTGCCTGCTGCAAAGAAGGATTGATTTCCACCTTTTTTACCTTGCCTTGCTCGATTTTCTCTAACAATTCACCGTAGGTGAGGGTATTTTGGTTTTTTTGACTCCAAGCAGGACTGACAGGGCCAAAGGTTTGCATAATCATCCAAGTGCTGACAATCCCTTTCCATACTGGCCGATGACCACGATTCTTAGCTGACTTGGCTCTAACTACGGTGAGCGGAGATTTTTGATCCATAATTGACTCTATATCTAGTTACCCTGTATTCATTGTGACAGATCGACTCGATCGTGACCACTGTTCTGTTTTCCCCCAAGCACGACCCTGAGGGCAAATAGTGATGACGGTTTTTTGCTATATTGTATTCAGCTAGGTAGTCTAACAACTGCCTATCCCAATCACTAACAGTTTAGGGAAGTGGGTTTCGCCCGCTTTTTTTATTGTCCAAATCATGACCCATCCGCTCATCCCCGACCTGCTGCACCTAGCCACCCCTATCGCTGAAAACTTGGGGCTAGAAGTGGTCGATATCGTTTTCCAAACCAATAAAAGGCCTCCCGTCCTGCGCGTCGATATTCGCAATCTTGCGGGAGATACTGGTTTAGAGGACTGTGAGCAGATGAGTCGGGCCTTGGAAACCGCCCTCGACAGTCAAGAAATCTTACCAGGGGCCTACGTTTTGGAAATATCTAGCCCCGGCATTTCTCGACAACTGAGCAGCGAGCGCGAATTTCAGTCTTTTAAAGGTTTTCCCGTCATCGTTACCGGCCAGGATAGCCAGGGAAAACCAAAAGAATGGCGCGGAAAACTGCAAGGTAGAGATGAGCAATCTATTTATCTTAACCAAAAAGGTCGCTCCCTGACCATCGATCGCACTACCGTCATCAGCGTCCGTTTAGATGAGCAGCGCAGTAATCAGTAAACAGTAAACAGTAATCAGGGATAAGGATGAAGATAACTGATAACTGATTAACTTAAAACTTAAAACTTACATCTGATAACTGATAACTGATAACTGATAACTGATACAAGGCTAATGGCTAAAAAAATAATGACTCAAAAATAAGGAGAAAAAATAATTATGGCTACTGTTAATTTGCCTGGTTTAAAAATAATGCTCGAAGAAATTAGCCAACGACATAATCTGCCCAAAAATGCCGTACAGGAAGCCTTGCGTGAAGCACTTCTCAAGGGGTATGAACGTTATCGACGCGCCCAAAGTTTAGAAAAAGCCGCTCAATTCCATGAAGATTATTTCAATAACTTTGATGTGGAATTAGACGTAGAAGAAGAAGGGTTTCGCATCCTTTCGACTAAAACTATTGTCGAAGAAGTGACTAATCCCGACCATCACATCGGTCTCAAAGAAGTGCAAGAAGTGGCCGACGAGGCCCAATTAGGGGATGAAGTAGTTCTTGATGTCACCCCCGACCAAAGAGAATTTGGTCGCATGGCGGCGATTCAAACTAAACAGGTTTTACTGCAAAAACTGCGGGATAACCAACGCAAAATGATTCAAGAGGAGTTCCAAGATCTGGAAGGAACGGTTTTACAGGCCCGGGTCGTCCGTTTTGAAAGACAGGCCGCTATTGTCATGGTACAAAGTACCTACGGTCAACCAGAAGTGGAAGCAGAACTACCCAAACGGGAACAGCTGCCCAACGATAACTATCGCGCCAACGCCACCTTTAAAGTTCTGCTCAAAAAAGTCCTAGAAGGTTCTCACCGCGGCCCGCAATTAATCGTTTCCAGAGCGGCGGCGGGTTTGGTAGTATATCTGTTCGCCAACGAAGTTCCCGAAATCGAAGAGGAAATCGTGCGTATTGTCGCCGTCGCCCGGGAAGCCAATCCCCCCTCCCGTCACGTTGGTTCGCGGACAAAAATCGCCGTCGATACCTTAGAGAGAGACGTGGATCCGGTTGGGGCTTGTATTGGGGCCAGAGGTTCCCGGATTCAAGCCGTGGTGAACGAATTGCGGGGCGAAAAAATCGACGTGATTCGCTGGTCTCCAGATCCCGCCACCTACATCGCCAATGCCCTTAGTCCCGCCCGTATCGACCAAGTTTTGTTCACTAATGCCGAAGAAAGACAAGCATTGGTACTGGTGGCACAGGATCAATTAAGTTTAGCGATTGGCAAAGAAGGGCAGAACGTGCGTCTAGCCGCCCGTCTGACGGGCTGGAAAATCGATATTAAGGATATAGTCCTCTATAAAGGAGAACAAGAAGTAAAAACCGATGAAACCGACCCAGAAGCGCAGGATTTAGACCAAGAATGAACCCCTTCGTCAATTATCGACGCTGTATTAGCTGCCGTCTCTTCGCCCCGAAAGAATCCTTTTGGCGAATTGTCCGACTACACCCGTCCGGACAGATACAATTAGATCAAGGAATGGGAAGGGCTGCCTATATCTGTCCGCAACCTAATTGCCTGCAACTGGCCCGGCAAAAAAATCGTCTCGGACGGGCCTTAAAAGCCAATATTCCCGAAACGCTCTATGAATCCTTGCAAGAGCGCCTCGGGACTGCCAAGCAAGGTCGTTCAAATCAGGATTAAAATTGACGATCATAGCCACAAAATCGTTAGCATGGAAAGGGGGCAGTCCTGACAGGATCAAAAAATCAGCCAACTTATAGGATCACTAACACTTTAGCCGGGGGATAATGGATGAGTAACGCGAAAGTCAGAATTTACGATTTATCAAAAGAATTGAATCTAGACAACAAAGACATTTTGGATATCTGTGACCAGTTGAACATCGAGTACAAGAGCCACAGTAGCACGATCAGCGAAGAGGATGCCCAACGCATCAAAGCAATCGCTGCGAAGGGATTGGCCTCGAGTACCAGTAAAAATAGCACGGGTCAGCGAGAATCGGTTAGTCCTGCCGAGGAAAAAAAACAAAAGATTTTAGCCCTGCATAAACACAACCGCCCCGAAACTGGCGAAGAAGGGGAAATCTATCCCGGGCCTGCCGGGTCCTCAGCTAAACCGACTTTAATCAGTCCTCCCCGTCCCCCAGTTAAACCCCTCGTTGCTCCCCCAGGGCGCGACGGTGCGGCCGAAAAAACTCCCCCCACCGAGCAGAAAAATGGAGCTACCGCCACTGCTGCACAGATGCTATCTCAGTCCGCCAGTGTGAAAGAAACCCCGACCGAAACCCCGCTAGTGCCAGAAGCAGCCCCCACCTTAATCGCCCCACCTAATCGACCTTCCCTCACCCCGAAACCACGCCCGGGCAGCACCTCGGGCCGGCCAGAACCCCGATCTAAAAATGCCCCCGGCGGTAACGACAGGCCCCGGGGAGAAAAACGCGAGCGCGGCGAGAGCGAAAACGCCCCTAGCCCTGAGCGCAGGGCTGGCTTGGTTAAACCAGAAAAACCGACCCTCAACCGCAAACCCGACGGAAAAAGCCCGAAACTGGCGGAACCAACTAGAGAAGTGCGGGAGACGGTGGAATTGAAGCGCCCGGTTCGCCCTGGTATGCCCGCTAAAATCTCGGCTACCGGCGAGGAAGAAACCGACACCACCAAGAAATCTGGTGTTGATGGCACAGAAATCGATACAGATACCGGATTGCTCGGAGCAGACGGGCCCAAAAAACTCAAACGACCGACCATGCCCCCTCGCATGGCTAAAAAATCTAGCTGGGAAGAGGAAGAAGAAGAAGAGAAAAAAGCGGCCAAAACCGCCAAAACTGCTGGCAAAAACAAACGCCGCACCCAAGCTCTCTTTGAAGATGATGATGATCTAGAATCGGAACTATCCGGGTTAATCAATAGCCCCAGTTTTACCCTTTCCACTGCTCGTCCCCCCAAACCGCCCAGCGCTAAAGCGGCCACCCCTGGCACCCCAACAGCAGTCAAAGTTAAGCGGCCCAGTAAACCAACCGCCCACACCGGCAGTCCGAAAAGCGAGCGCCAAGAACCCCAAGAGGAAAAACGCCCAGAAAGCATCGTCATCACTGGTAGTCTCACCGTGCGCGACCTCTCGGAATTGATGAAAGTCCCGGAAACCGAGATCATCAGAACTCTATTTTTTAAAGGGATGGCGGTTAATATCACCCAAACTCTCGACGTGGACACCATCGAAATGATCGCCAGGGACTTCGAGATGACCGTGGAAACCCCCAGCACCCAGTCGGCGGCAATCAAAACCACGGAGATGATCGATGTCTCCGACTGGGAAAGTCTCCAGCGTCGTCCCCCCGTCGTCACCATTATGGGTCACGTTGACCACGGCAAAACCACCCTCCTCGACTCGATCCGCAAAACCAAAGTCGCCCAAGGAGAAGCCGGCGGCATCACCCAGCACATCGGTGCTTACCACGTCGATGTGGAACATAACGGCAAACCAGAACAGATTGTCTTCTTAGATACCCCCGGCCACGAAGCTTTTACCGCCATGCGGGCCCGTGGGGCGAGAGTCACCGATATAGCGGTGCTGGTGGTAGCCGCCGATGATGGCGTACAACCCCAAACAAAAGAGGCAATCAGTCACGCCAGGGCCGCCGAAGTCCCCATCGTGGTGGCGATTAACAAAGTCGATAAACCTTCGGCTAACCCCGACCGGATTAAACAGGAATTGACCGAACAGGGACTGGTGGCCGAAGATTGGGGCGGTGAGACGATCATGGTTCCCGTTAGCGCCCTGCGGGGTGAAAATCTCGATAATCTGCTGGAAATGATCCTCTTGGTGGCAGAAGTAGAGCAATTGGTCGCTAACCCCGATCGCTTGGCCAAGGGAACCGTGATCGAAGCTAACCTCGATCGCACCAAAGGTCCCGTGGCTACCCTGCTCGTCCAGAATGGTACTCTCCGCGTCGGTGATAGCATCGTCGCTGGTTCCGTTTTCGGCAAAATTCGGGCGATGATCGATGATCGCGGTCAAAAAGTCGAAGCGGCCACCCCCTCCTTCGCCGTGGAAATCCTCGGTCTTAGTGATGTCCCGGCCGCCGGCGATGAGTTCGATGTCTATGAAAGTGAAAAAGAGGCCCGATCGATTGCCGATCAACGGACGATCGAACGACGCAACACCCGTTTACAACAGGCCCTCTCCTCCCGTCGCGTTAGCCTTAGCACCCTCTCTATCCAAGCTCAAGAAGGACAACTCAAGGAACTTAATCTCATCCTCAAGGCAGATGTGCAAGGTTCCGTCGAGGCCATCCTCGGTGCGCTCAAACAGTTGCCCCAAAACGAAGTGCAGATTCGGGTTCTCCTCGCCTCTCCGGGGGAAATCACCGAAACCGATGTGGATCTGGCCGCCGCTAGTGGTGCGGTGGTGGTGGGCTTTAATACCACCCTTGCCAGTGGTGCGCGCGCATCCGCCGATCGGGAAGGAGTCGATATCCGCGATTACAATATCATCTACAAGCTTCTCGATGATATTCAAGGGGCGATGGAAGGTCTTCTCGACCCCGAAGAAGTGGAAGAACACCTCGGTTTTGCCGAAGTGCGGGCCGTCTTCACCGTCGGTCGTGGGGCCGTGGCGGGTTGTTATGTCCAATCCGGTAAACTGGTGCGGAATCGCTTCCTGCGCGTGCGTCGCGGCAAGGAAATTGTTTATCAGGGGGTTCTTGATTCCCTCAAACGGATGAAGGAAGATGCCCGGGAGGTCGCCACCGGTTTCGAGTGCGGTGTCGGTATTTCTAAATTCAATGACTGGAAAGAAGGCGATATTATCGAAGCCTACGAAATGGTCATGAAACGTCGCACTTTATCCAGCTAATTAGACGGTCAGCGTCAGGGAGTCGGGATTCAGTTATCAGTTATCAGTTATCAGTTAAGTAGTCGTGCAAAATTAATTTCCTAGTGAAGATAGGCAAGAGGCAAGAGGCAAGAGGCAAGAGCGGGGTTAGATATGTGTAATTAATTTTGCTTAGGTACTTATCAGTCATAATTCATAATTCATAATTCATAATTCCCCCATCTCCCCACTTCCCCACTCCCTCACTTCATAATTCATAATTCATAATTTATAATTCATAATTCTCTCTATGAAATCAGAACCTTTTTTGTGGATTCATCTGGCAGGGTTAGCGGCCTTGCCAATCTTTTTACAAATCGCTTGGATTGGTTTAGCTGTGGGTGATCCCTTGCCTTTTCTTTGGCTAGAATGGCTATTTCTGGGAGCGATCGCTATCCTACCCGTCTTTTGGATGCAGTGGACAAAACCTTTTGATATCTTTAGTCTTTTGTTGGTTGCCCTGAAACCTAGTCAACTCACCCCCGAACAGTTAAAAATTCTCTCTCTTTTTCAACGTCCTCGCCATCGTCTTCTTACTCTTTTGGGAGTCGTCCTCCTAATTCTCATCGCTTGGCCTATCTATAATTTTGCGCCTCTAGCGGCTGCCGTGGCCGCCTATCTCCCCCAATGGCGGCTTTTAGGTTTGGTCATTGCTGCGATCGCTCTCCTCTTAAGTCACCTATTTTTACAGGTTCCTCTGAGTGTTATTGGGGTTTTAGCCACGAAGGAAAGTGACTGGACAGCCACTGAAGCTTTAGTTATTGAGCGTATTCCTGAGTTATTTACCATTGTTGGTCTAAAAGTTAATAAAATTATCTAAATTAGCCAAAATGCCGACAATTTCGCCTAGGAATGCAGGATTGATCGCCCGTTTAAGGGTTGAATATTCCTCGCATTACGGGGAAAAATCGCGGCCAATTGTTGCAGTTGTTGGGGAGAAATTTTGATCGCATTTTGCCAGACTAACCAGAGAACATCCTCGCTACAGGGAGGAGTGGACAAAGACCCCCGATATTCATAGAAACCGCTATTTTCTGGCAGTAAAAGCCCAGCATTGACCCAAGTATCGGGGATAATCATTTCAGGAGAAGGTTCTTGGGGCAAATAAGCCCAAATGGTTTGTAAATAGGGATTAAAAGCGCCAATTTCGGCTAAGATACCCACAACTGCTAAATTTCCCTTCCCATTCCCATGCACTAGATGAATTTCTAGAGGGAAAGACTGACCTTTAATCTGATGTTCGCTGGGGTGATGAAAATGAAACTGCAACAAATCCCAGTTTTCGCCGTGAAAACTCATGTTTCCACCTTTTTCGGTCTGAACTAAGATTGTACGACCGTTATGGCGAATTTTTAGGGGTATAGGACGATAATTAAAGGTGGGTTGGTATAGCTCTTTTTCATTCACTATACTCAGATCGATCGGTGTTTGTTGCTTTCCCGTGGTGCAGAGGCGATAATTCCTTGATAATTCGCCCCAATGGTCAATATTTTGATAATTCCAAGTAAATTCTGGATTAATAGCCCCAAAAAGAGCGTGAGAGCCAATAAATTGCAGTAATTCTCGTCTATACATGGTATTAAATCCAGCAATCATCAGATAATTAGGGTTTGCTGAAAAAGTTTTTCCTGGGGGCAGGGTGTAGGGTGTAGGGTGTAGGGAGAATAAATAAAATAATCTCCTATCTCCTGACTCCTGACTCCTGACTCCTCAAAACCTAAGACTCTGTACCTCACAACTATGGAAATTGCTATAATCGGCTCACATCAGACTTTAAACCTCTAGCTTGATGATCAGTTTTCTGATCAATATCTTTTTGTGGTTCGTGTCCGACTTACTCAAATATCAGTGTAACACAGAACAAAATCACCTCTGCGCCTGTATTGCCTTGTCCTAGTTGTGGTTCTCACCATACCATCAAGAATGGTTCTATTGATAAGGGGAAACCCAAACGTTAATGTTAAGAATGTGGTGGCCAGTTTGTCAGCAATCCCACTACTAAAACTTTATGAACACACCCGAATTAGCCATTGCTACCGTTGGTTTAACCAAACAATTTGACCGCCATGGGGCTGTTAATCAAGTGGATTTACAGATTGAAGCGGGGGAAGTTTACGGGTTAATCGGTCCAAATGGAGCAGGAAAAACCACTTTAATTAGGATGTTAGCGGCAGCGGAAGAACCGACAACGGGAGAAATATATCTGCACGGAGAACGTCTTTTAAGAGATGAGAGTAATCCCCGTCTGAAAAGAAATTTAGGTTATCTACCCGATAATTTTCCCCTCTACGATGACCTAAATGTCTGGAATTATCTGGATTATTTTGCCCGTCTTTATCATATTCCTCGCTCCCAACGTCATCGCCGCATTTATGAGGTTCTAGAACTGGTACAATTAACCAATAAAAGCCATAATTTGATCGCTACTTTATCCCGGGGGATGAAACAACGTTTAAGTTTAGCCCGAACGATTATCCATGAACCTTTAATTTTACTTCTCGATGAACCGGTTTCTGGATTAGACCCGATCGCTCGCCTACAATTTCGTGAGATTATTAAAGTCTTACAATCGGCAGGTATGACTATTTTAATTTCTTCCCATGTCCTTAGTGATTTAGCGGAACTTTGTAGTTCTGTGGGTATAATGGAATTAGGTTATCTAGTGGAAAGTACCTCTTTACAAGAATTAAATCAACGTCTAGCCGGTCAATACTTGCAGATCACGACTCTAGGCAATTTAGAGGCCTTAGAAACCGCTCTTAAACAATGTGTTTTTGTGGAAAGTTGGCAAAGAATTATTAATACTAATACTCTCCGAGTTAAATTTACGGGAACCCTAGAAGATAGTGCCGAATTGTTGAAATCTTTAGTGGTTTCTGGTCTGACCTTAAGCGAGTTTTATACTTGCCGCGAAGATTTAGAAACTATTTTCCTAAAACTGGGACATCGACAGGCATCTTAAGGGGAAATAATAACTTTCAATCTAACTAGATAGTAACTTTTCGACTAATTTAATTTGCTCCTGACTAAAACCAGCTTCCTTCAGGTGTGCCAGAAACCATTTTTGTCGATAACGACCGTCTAAATCCCTAGCCTTTCTATAGGTATCCTGTGCTTTTTTACTATCACCTTGATCTAAATAAATCATTGCCAAAGCCACAAGAGGATGGGGATTATTTGGCTCTAATTTAACTGCTTTTTTAGCGTTATTAATAGCTGAATCAAAATCTTTTAGGCGATGATAGGCGAGGGATAAATTATAGTAGGCGATTTCATTATCGGGTTTTAAATTAGCGGCTTTAGTATGAGTGACCACAGCTTTTTCAAGATGACCACCGACAAGATAAACAATACCCAAAGCATTATAAGCAGCCACATGATCGGGAGCAATTTTAATCGTTTCCTCTAGGGTTGTTTGTGCCGCTAAAGGTTGTTTAGCGAGGTGTTGTGTCCAACCTAAAATTACTCTCCCGTCTAGATGATTGGGGTTTAACTGTACCGATTTTTTTAAAGCTTCAATACTTTTGACAAAATCTCCCTGTTGACGATACTGTAATCCCAATTGACGATAACGATTAGCAGCTTTAATGTCTGATGGGGAAATAATCGGACTAGGAGAAGGAGAAATGATTATCTTAGCCGTCGGTTCTTTTTTAGGGGGAGAGGGGGGACTACAGCCCCAAAAAACCGGGGAACTAAACATGATCAAGATAGTCAGGATTCGATAACTATTCATGGGACAATTAATACCAGTCCAATTGTTAAGGGTGTCATCAAATTATGAATTATTCCCCCGAATCCGTGCAACGGCTGCTCGATTCCAATGATTATGGCGATCGCTTATCGGGAGTTAATCAACTGCGTTATTTAGCCCCAGAAATCGCCTTCGAGATGTTACAGCCTTTAATTAACGATAGTAACGCTAGGGTGCGTTATTCGGCGGTAAGTCAGCTAGATATCCTCGGTCGTCAGAATCCTGATCTGGCCTTAACTATTCTACGCGATCGTTTGTTAAATGATCCCGAAGCAGACGTGAAAGCAGCCGCGGCCGATGCGATCGGGGGGTTAAAATTAACGGCAGCCTACGATGATCTGGTGGCTGTCTATCAACAATCCAGCGACTGGTTAATTCAATTTAGCATTGTGGCCGCTTTGGGCGAATTGGGGGAACCCCGGGGCTTTGAACTGCTGGAAATCGCCCTTAACTCCGATAATGAATTGGTAAAAACGGCCGCCGTTAGTGCTTTTGGGGAACTAGGCGACCCTCGCGCCGTCTCTTTACTCGTTCCCTTGGCTAATGATGATGACTGGCAACTGCGCTATCGTCTCGCTCAAGCTTTAGGCCGCTTAGGGGGGCAAGATGCGATCGCTGTTTTGACCCAGTTAACTGGCGACAAAAGCGCCCAAGTCGCCCAAGAAGCCCGCAATAATCTCGTTCAAGGGTGATGCAGAATAGTTGATTTTTGTCAATACCATTTACAATAAATTTTAATTAAGAATCGTTAACAAAGGTAAAGCGATGAAACAATTTACCCGTTTAATCTTGCTCGTCGGTCTTCTCGCGGGGGGCTGTTTCTCCCCCTCAATTGCGATCGCTGATAATCCGGCGGGGGCAATCGTGAGCAAGGATTCACAGGTTAACGAACTACTGCGTCAAGCGCGGCAATTGGTCAAAAATGGCAATTATGGGGAAGCTATAGCCGTTTACGAGCGGGCTGCCGCCCTTGATGGCAATAATGCCAGAATTTTCTCTGGGATTGGCTTTTTACAAACGCGGCAAGGGGATTATAACGCCGCCGCCCAAGCATACCAAAAAGCTTTAAGTCTCGATCCGAGTAATCCCGACTTTTTCCATGCTCTCGGTTATAGTTTGGCTAATATCGGCGATTATGAGAATGCAGCCACCGCTTACTACTACGCTATCCAAATAGAACCGAAAAACGTCCAACACTACCTCGGTTTAGGGGTGGTATTATTACGGCAAAAAAACTATGCTAAAGCGGGCGAAGTTTACCAATGGGTTTTAGCTCTCGACCCCAATAATCAGCAAGCCCACGAAATCATGGGCAAAGCCTTGATTGAACAGAATAAAAGCAGCGAAGCCCTCGATTTTCTCCAAAAATCCCTGCAAAGATTCCCTAACAATAGTGAATTAAGATTGCAACTAGCCAGCCTTTTGCTCAAACAGGGCGATTTAAATGGCGGAACCCAAATTTTAAAAGAAATAGAACGACAAAGTGCCGGAAATTTTTTAATTCAGCTAAAAATAGGGATTTTACTTGAAAAACAAGAGCGTTTTGACGAGGCTCTTCCCTTTTATCGTCGGGCTGTTTTCCTACAACCCCAATCTTTGGAAGCACAAGCGGGAATCGGTCGCATCCATCTGGCCAGAAAAGATTATCTTGCAGCAATTATCGCCTATCAAGATTTGGCCAAAATCGCCCCCAATAACGCCGATGTCTATCTTAATCTCGGTCGGGCCTACGCGGGCCGAGGACGAAAAAGAGAGGCAGAGGAGGCTTTTAAGCAAGCGCGAGCAGTTTATGCCCTAAAAAATAATCAATCCGGCCTGGAGGAAGTGGATGCCCTACTGAAGAAATTGGTTGAGTAAAACTAGATCAGTTATCAGTTATCAGTTATCAGTTATCAGTTATCAGTTATCAGTTATCAGTTATCAGTTATCAGTTATCAGTTATCAGTTATCAGTTATCGGTTATCAGATTTGAGTTTTCAGTTCACTGATGACTGTTTAGCGATTTAAGGAGTGATTTAGATAGTCAATAGTTTATTCCCACTCGATTGGCAGCCATTGATCATCTAAAACCTGTTCCAGATTAAAAATTATCTGACTGGGTAAACCGCCAGGGGATAAACCCATTTTTTTCCGGACGGCCTCTAAAGCTGTATGGTAGGATGGCTCAAAAATCTCCCGAAGATAGGGCTTTAAACTAGGGCTATCCTCCAGTAAATCTTGAATTTCTGCCCGAAAATTATTGATTTCTCCATTCCAATGATTGCCATTCCGGTCTCTTTCCGATTGCCAGTAAGTTAATTTGAGTAAATGTTCTAGGAGACGAGTTAAAAGACTTTTGAGCGCGTGTCTTTCACTTCTCCCCATCGATTCAATCTCCTCAATTAAATTGTCTAAATCCACCTCGGCAAACTGGCCTTTTTTTAATTGTTCTGCCGTGGTTTTTAGCCAGAGATAAAAATCTTCTTCGTATAATGTTAGGGTCGCTGTTTCTGTCGATCTAGTCATGACGGAACTGCCACAGATGAAAAGTAATCGGGATTCTATATTATACAATTTTCAGACTGGTGAGGTACAAAGTCTCTCAAGGCTGAGGACTGACGTTCAAAAAGATCGCACTGCATTGATTGAGTGCGATCGCTTTTAGTTATCGATTTTTAAGTAGCGAATTTCTGAGTCAGATTCCTACTTTAATAATTTGCGCGTCAAAGCCGAACCTGCACCCAAAACACCGATGGCAAGTAAGCCTAAGACGGAAGCTGGCTCAGGAACACTTTGTCCTCCTGTATCAGGACGCTGAAGGTAATCTACAGAAAGATCCTCAATCAAGAAGGTGTCCCCTGGTGTCTTGGGAATCAAGTTGATAGTCGATTTCAGTGTCCCTAGTACCTCATCATAAACTCCAATTGATGAGTTATAGACATTTGAGACGTAAAAATCGGTACCATCGTAGGCAATACCAGTTGCAGCAGCTGGAGCAGTAATGAAAGCTGCTTGCAGGAGATTGCCATTAGTATCGTAAATATCATAGACACCGCAGGCATCGCAGCGGTTGCTAATTAGTTTGCCATTGAAGTACTCCAGACCATCCGTCGGCGAGTAGTATGGGTAAACGTGGCACTATGCCATAGTCAATAATTTTTTCCGTGGTTGGCTGCAGTTGAATTTTGGCTAAACAATGAAACCAAATTTGACTAACTAAAACTATTAAGGCCCCCCATCCTATCCACAGGACGGCCAAATAAAAGCCCGATAATTTTAAAACAATTGTACTAATTGTGACGATAAAAAAGCGATCGAGGCGAGGATCGCTGATTTTTTCCTGAAATTGGGCAATTTCTACCAAGTCCACCGCTGCCATGCGTGCCTGTTCCATACACATCCCCAGGGTACCTAGGGCAAGAATGGCAGCGGATAGGTTTTCCGGTGGGAAGATTTGGGAGATTATGCCTAAACTAGCCGGAAAAAACAGATGAACGTAGGTTGGGTTGAAGCATGAAACCCAACGCCCGCTCATGTTACGCTACCGCTAACCCATCCTACAAATAATTGTGCCTCCCTACTTAGGGTTTGCGGCAAAAAGTACGGGCGAAGCATTCGGATAGAAAATC
>NZ_JAPZSR010000070.1:0-21652 GCF_027531875.1 Microcystis sp. LE19-84.1B
TGCTCTAAAATATCAATGTTTAAGCGTCCCGTTAAACGGATGGTTAGAGCTTCATTATAAGCCGAATTTTGCTGATCCATCTGATAGAGAAACCACATTCTCTGTTGAGCAAAAGATAGGGGTAAATCTTCAGTTCTGGCAGCGGTATTAATGACCGATTCAAGGGGTTTAGATGGTGTTGTTGCGCTTCTTAAAAAAGTGAGAATTTCTGGTTTTCTTGTCCCGATTTCTTGCTTAATTTCTGGTGTCATCGCTCCCTGGGGAGCTTGATATTTTAACTTTTCTTCCTCAAGCCAAAGCTTGATGTCTAAACTATTTAAGTAAGATAAAAATTCTGCGACTTTCATTAATAGTATCCTTTTCCTTAATTAATATTCTGATATTTTTGGAATGGGGGTGATGTTTGGCTGAGTTCAGTAGTTCTAACTTGAGCTACTGTTTAGAGATCTAATCAACGTTTTTCATAAATTTAAGTACCTTCAAAGACTAAACAATATAGACCAAACAAAAATTATCAATGGTAGGGAGTCGGTGGTTATTGTTAAAATCAGTTGCTCTGGGAGCAACCGCTTACATACTCCATAAAAAGACTGTTTGGCTATTCATAGCACATTCTGGATGATAAATTTTAGTGATGGATACAATTTTTTACATTTTTTCCAAAATAGCTCTGAAAAGCTTAAATTTTAGTTAAGCTGTTTTCATAATTCTCCTTCTTCATAATTTTCTGAGGCTGTTGTCATAACTTTACCACTTTTGGATACACTGTGACTATTTTTGGCTACATTAAGCACCTCAATCGTTTGAGTTAAACTGGCAACGGTTGGGTATTCTAACAAACTGTGCAACGACAATTCTACCGAGAAAACATCGCGTAAACGAGAAATAACTTGACTCGCCAGTAAAGAATGTCCTCCTAGTTCAAAGAAATTGTCATGAATTCCAATTTGAGATAGATTTAACACCTTTTGCCAAATGTTAGCAACTTGACGTTCAGCTTCCGTTCTGGGTGCTATCAATTCGTTATTTTCTTTGCCTTGGAGTTCCCTGAGTAACTGCCGCTTATCAATGTCTCCATTATCCTTAATAGGGAGGGATTGTCGCAGCACCAGGGGACATTGATAGGACGTTCCAAATCGATCTTTTAGACTAACATGATCAGGTAGATTGACCGATTGAATTGTAGATTTACGGGTGTAATAAGCCGTTAACTTTTGGCATCCTTCCGACCTAGATGTGAAACGATTAATCTTGCCATTACTCCCATCTAAACCGATCATTAATTGTCTTTGGTTGTGATATAAACTCGTTAGAAATGAGTCTAAACCTTGCCGCACCGTCATATCATAATACCCTTGAGATTGGGTTATGTATTGCATCTGATAACCCTGGCTAATCCCAGTTTCTTGCCAAGTTGTCCAACTATAACAATAACTGGGGAACAAATTCTTAGATTTTTGATAGGTATTCAAAGACTCAAGGAAACTATTAGCCGCCGCATAGGAACCCAAAGCCGCTCCTCCAAAAAAACTAGCCAAGGAGGAAAAACTAATAAAAATTCCCTGAGATTCTTTGAGGAGTTGATGTAAAACCCAAGTTCCTATTACTTTAGGACGAAGAATTGTCGATAAACCGTCTTGAGTTTCGTCCAGAAGTAAACAATCTTTGTTAATTCCAGCCAGATGAATCACCCCATTAAGTTCTCCTTGCCATTGTTTTTTCACCTGTTCTACAGTCTGTTTAACTTGAGGGAAATTAGCCACATCTACCGCTTGGTAAATTACTTCTCCCCCAAGATTTTCTAAAGCTTGGAGATTTTTGATTTTTAAGGATAATTGATCTTCGGTTTTGAGGTACTCACTCCAGAGATGTTTTTCTGGTAAAGATGTTTTTCCAATTAACAGTAAACGAGCTTGATAATTTTTGAGCAAATACTGAGCAATTTGTCTGCCAATCCCTCCTAGTCCTCCGGTAATCAGATAAATTCCCCCTGATTTAAAGGGTAATTCCTGTTGGGTGTGTTGAAGTAAATTGACTTTTTCCAAACCTGCGATTAAACGTTTCCCATTGCGATAGGCAATTTCTCTTTCCTTGGATAAAACGGATAGTTCTTGCAGCAGATAACTGAGATTAATTTCGGTTTGATCCAGAGGTAAATCAACATGACGAGTATTCAACCAAGAAAGTTCTTGAGCTAGAGTTTTGATCAGTCCTAAAACTGGAGATTTTTCATAGGCAATTTCATCGGTTTCTATGACAAATTGACTATAACTGGAAACAAACAGCAATTGAATTTTTGAGTTAAAATCATGATTTTTAGCTAAAGCTTGAACCAAAAATAATAAATCATAAATTCCGCGCTCTTGTGCTTTTTCTAACTGTTCAATTGTTGAAATTTCTCCCTGATAGTCTTGATAAGTCCCCAGATGAATAATATTGCTAAGGATAATTTTTCGCTCGGATAAAGATGCCATTAACTGTTGATAATGATTAGCTGTCCCAGGTTTGAGGGTATAGCAATTTTGACTGATTTTAGAAAATTCTTCCGCTGCTAAAACCGTGATACAGGGTAAGTTTTGACCTTCGATTTTTTCTGCCAAAGATGCTCCTAAACCCAAGGAATCCAGAAAAATTAAAGTACAACACTTGGAAAGTTCTGGTTTTAAGTTAACTGGAGATCGAGGTTTCCAAACTTTCTGGTAAAACCAATCAGGAAGGGTTTGAGCATTTTCTAACAAAATATCTATTTTTTTTAAAATAGAATTAAATTCTCCATTTCCAAACCGTTTTGTTAATTGCGATCGCTGAATTTTACCAATGGAAGTTTTAGGAATTTCAGTTTTATTTAAGGGGATTAAATATTCAGGATTAACCCCAAAACTGTTAATTACTTTTCGTCTAATCTTTTTCAGAAGTTCCGCTAGATGCTGGTGTTCCAAGGTTTCTGCACTAAAAAATAAAGCTAATTGATCGGTACTATTACTAGAATCATAAACAGCACAAGCGGCGGTGTAGGACACTTCTACTTCTTCAATGGTTTCAACCACAGTTTCAATTTCATGGCTATAATAATTGACTCCATTAATAATAATGGTTTCTTTACTTCTTCCAGTAATAACTAAATGACCGTTACTAATAAATGCTAAATCTCCTGTCTTAAACCAGCCATCTTTTAAGAAAGCGTCTTGATTCGCTTCTGGGTTTTTATAATACCCGGGTGAAACTGGATGTCCTTTAACTTGTAAATGACCAATAGTTTCTTCTGGTAATAGGGAATTATCAGTATTAACAATTCTAATCGATATTCCCGGAATGGGTAATCCTAAATCCGTAAAAGTTGCACCATTGGGATGTTCAGGATGGACTCGTTTTAGGGAAGAATTCAAGGAGGATTTATCAACCGTATGAAAGAGTAATGGCTGTTGTTCTGTCGGCTGATAATAGGTAATTCCTGACCCCATTTCTGCCATCCCAAAAGCAGGACGCATCGCCGTTTTTTTCAGATTATATTGAAGATGAAGGGTGTTAATAAATTCTCCAACTGCTTGACCAGAAACAGCTTCACCTGCTGCCAAAAAGAATTTGACACAATCTAAATTCCAATTTTGATCTGGTTCTTTTTTTAAAGCTTCATTGATCAAATTATAGGCAAAATTAGGAGCCCAACTGTGGGTGATTCGATATTGAGCAATTAAATCTAACCAATTCAAAGGACGACCTAATATATATTCAGTTTGAACATAAACCATTTGGCATCCTAGCTCGACACAGCGAATATTCCAGTCTGAAATACTTCCAATATGATCAAAAGGAAGCCAATTAAGAATAATATCGTCGTTTTGATGTTCACAAATGATGTTTGTTCCTCGCGCACGAGAGATCACATTTTTATGGGTTAATGAAATACATTTCGGTATTCCTGTACTGCCTGATGTTAGATTAAAGAACGCGATATCATCCGGTTGACTAATATAAGTCTGATGGGGAGAATAAGTTTTTAATTCTTCAATAAAACTGAAGCTTAAGGTTTGATTAGGCAACCATTGTTCTAAATGTTTTATCTCTTGCTGACGGGATTTATTTGTGATAATAATAGGTTCATCTAACAACTGCCAAACTTGACATATTTTATGAATTTCATTATTAAAATCTTTATAGCTGGGTGGCACTGAAATAATAACAGGAATAAATCCCCCTAAAAGACACCCCCAAAATGCGGAAATGATATCATAGTTTTCCGATAGCTGAAGAATTACTTTATCTTGAGCTTGTAAACCCTGCTTTTGTAATCCGGCTTGTATTTGTTGAGCGTCTTCCCATAATTGTTGATAGGATTGAAAAACTTCTGATCCATTAGATTGAATATAAATAATCCCTTTATTTGAATAATTTTCAGCAGCTTTTTGGAGGATTTCTGCCAAGGTTTTCGGTTGAAGTTCAGATTCTTCTAAAAGCTGTCCGTGACTGATTCCAGATTGAGTGTTAGAAGTGTGAATCCCCAGATGAATCGGGGTTTCAGATTTTTGATGATCATTTTTTTTCTCTATTTTTAAGGGCAATAATTCTGATAGATGTAGGGGTAAAATTTTGTTCTTTTTAGAAGTCATGACGACAGCAACTTGATCGATATCTGACAAAGAGCGCAGTTTTTCTTCTGTTTCCTGAACTTGATTATTATCGATAATTTCAATATTCTTTAATGCAGTTTCATCGACATCACCGCTATCGGTTAAGGGTAAACTGGAAATTTGCACATAGATATTAGGTAGAAGATTGTCTGGTAACTGAGACTGTAAATCGGAGGACAATTGTTCAGAATTCCAAGCTCCAGAGGAAACGATATAGGCGACTAATTCCTCCTCTCGTACCATAAAATAGCAATCTTCAATCAAAGGATTTGATAAAAAGACTTCTGCTAATTTCTGACAATTTAATTTTGGATTTTTGTGTTCCGTCCTCATGCCTAAAATCCTCGGTTCTGTGTACATCTTGTGAAAGCTTCTTCAATAAGGACTTTTAGGCGTAGCCAATTTGACATCTATAATACGCCAATTCAAGTCTGAATTGCATCACTGTCTGAGCTATCAGAGCATACCTCATTCGGGCTAGGATAGTCAAGATATTTTCGAGGACGATTGTTAAGCTTTTCGTAATTTAAATTGCCTGTTGAGATGAGGGACTTATGCAAGAGGCAAGACTCCCCCCAACTTTCCGACTTCCGGGGGGTGGGGGAGATTCGGCTAATCTAAGAATAAGGGATTTAAATCCGTCTGAGCTTAGTCCATTAGTCGGCTCGTTTAATCCCGCTCTCCCAAGAATGATAAAGAGTAGCAAAATAAAAATCTGCTCCTAGTTTCTCACTCAACTCTTGATGTCCAATAAACTCTTTGACCTTGTCACAAGGGTCGGTTTTTCTTTTGTCAAAGGGAATCTCTTGGGAAAGTTTTTCGGCCACTAGATTAATTTCACTTTAGCTTAGTTTTGATAGATCATTTGCTCAGTAATAGGACAAAATTAACTTCTTGGTTAGCAAATGCACTCAGGCAAAAGGCAATGGGTAGTTAGATATGTGTAATTAATTCTGTTTAGCTACTTAAATGGTTTGGCGATTCTTTTCCTTCCCTCCCAGCACGATAGCATAATTCACTTCCAATCCAACTTTAAAAAACTCGCTCTTCGCTTCCTTCTCCTCGTTCCCGCTGCCTGCTCTCCGATACTTTCTAAACAGGATTTAGTATTAATTCTCGCTCTGGTCGTGCTTTGATCACATCCGAGCAAGACGGCTATTTGCCGTTGAGATAAATTTACCTCTTGACCAAGTTGGTAGAGCAAGTTTCTTGGTTCTATGTTAAGATATTGAGGGCTTCGTTTTTGGGTCTGATTTGTTGTTGTTAAAGATCAGAATATACCTGATGAGCCTTTCCTAGTCCAGCCTCTAGGCTGATGTGTTTCCTTTTTGAATTGACGTTTTTCTTGGTAACGAAGCTGATCCGCTGTAGGGTAAATAAAAAATGACAGAACAAGCTTGGTGGGTACAAAAATGGTTAGAACTACTCGATTCCTATCGCTTTAAAAAACGTTTGGAACGAGCTAGACTGTACGCTAGAGAAGGCAATGTTTTAAGTATTGACTTTGAAGACTCGCAAGTTATTGCTAGAGTGCAAGGCAGTGAACCAGAGCCTTATATAGTGGATTTATCCCTAGCGGCTTTTAGTGATGAAGAATGGGATTATATTATTAAGCTTCTCTCCAAAAAAGCCATTTATTCCGCTCAATTGCTCACCGGACAAATGCCCGATCATATTGAGCGTGTTTTTATCGATAGTGGGGTGAATTTGTTTCCCTTTTCCCTAGCTGATATTCGCTCTCGTTGCACCTGTCCCGATCAAGCCAACCCCTGCAAACATATAGGAGCAGTGTACTATCAATTGGGCGATCGTTTTATTGTCGATCCCTTCCTGCTTTTGCAACTGCGCGGCCGAACCAAAAACCAAATTCTGGAAGCTTTACGAGAAAAACGCTCCTATTCCTCTGATAATCAACCTTTAGCAGTCAGTGAAACCCCCACAGTAGTTGAAAAAACTGCCCCCGACAGCGCTATCGATCGCTTTTGGCAGTACGATGAGGAGCTAGATCCCTCCCTAGTTGTGATTACGCCGGGGAATGAAAATCAAACCATTCTCGACATTTTAGGCAATTTTCCCCTCGCTGCCCCCGAATCAGATGCCATAGAACAATTTTTAAAACCAATTTACCGGCAAATTCCCCAAGAAGCGATGGCGATTGCTTTACAGTAGGGAATTTGGGGTATATGAGCAGCTCGTTCAAAGTGGTGCAAAAGACAAAAAAGCCAGCCAGATTTGTCCTCGCATCAGGGCGAGGAATTAACCAGGGAGAAAATCGCCCCACCACTAACCGCTAAACCGTCTTACTTTTGCCAGTTTTACTGCCTGGGGAAGTAGTTTTTTTAGTGGTGCTAGAAGTAGTTTTCTTAGTAGTGGTTGTCTTGGCAGTGGTTGTCTTGGCCGCTAGGGCGACTAAAGCTTGTTCTAGAGTCAGGGTTTCGGCGGTTTCTCCTTCGGGAATCTTGGCGTTGGTCTTACCGTGTTTGATATAAACTCCGTAGGGTCCCTCGTACAATCCCACCAATTCCCCATCGTCGGGATGTTTACCCAATTCTTTTAGAGGTGGTTTGGTGGAACCGCGGGCGCTGCGAGTTTTTTTCGGTTCGGCTAATAAGGCCAAAGCTCGATCGAGGGTTATGGTTAAGACATCATCGCTGGCTTTCAGGGAACGATATTCTTTTTCCTTACCCTGTTCCTGAACTATATAGGGGCCAAAACGACCTAAACTGGCTTTAATTTTGCCTCCGGTGAGGGGATGGGTTCCCAGTAGTCGCGGCAGTGCCAATAAACCGACTGCTTGTTCGAGGGTGACATCCTCTGGTTTGACTCCTTTGGGTAGGGAGGCGCGTTTCGGTTTGGGGTTGTCATCGCTGACATCTCCTAACTGGACGTAGGGGCCGTAACTACCCACCAGCAGATAAATTGGCTCTCCGCTGTCGGGATGAAGACCTAATTTATCCGGACCCTCGGTTTTTTGTCGCAGCAGGGTTTCTACCTGTTCGGGGTTGAGGTCGGCGGGGGTTAAATCGGCGGGGATGGAAGCGGTGAGGATTTCATCGCCTCGGGAGACTTCCAGATAGGGACCGTATTTGCCGATCTTGATAGTTGCCTGTAAATCCTCTAAAATCACCGATTTGGCGGTGCTAGAGTTAATTTGACTCTCGCGCTCTTTTACTTGGCTTTCTAGCCCCTTTTCGCCGCGATAGAAGCGATCGAGATAGGGCAACCATTGGGCGGAACCGGTGGCGATATCGTCGAGGGTTTCCTCCATTTTCGAGGTAAATTTGGGATCTACCAGGTCGGGGAAATGATTTTCTAACAAACTAACCACGGCAAAAGCGGTGAAGGTGGGAATGAGGGTTTTATTCCGCATTTGGGCATAACCGCGATCGATAATTGTGCCGAGAATGGTGGCGTAGGTGCTGGGTCGCCCGATTCCTTCACTTTCGAGGGTTTTTACGAGTGAGGCTTCGCTATAACGGGCGGGGGGTTGGGTATCGTGGCTAATGGCTTCTAGTTTGCGACAATTGGGGGTATCACCGACGCTGAGGGCGGGTAAGATTATTTCTTGGTCGTCGATGGCGGCTTCGGGATCGTCGGAACCTTCCACATAGGCGCGGAAAAAGCCGGGGAAGTCGATTCTTTTGCCGGAGGAGCGAAATCCGGCATTTTCTACCTGAATATTGACGGCGATCTGGGTAATGCGGGCATCGGCCATCTGTGAGGCGACGGTACGCTTCCAGATTAGGTCGTAGAGGGCGAATTCTAGTCCGCTCAGGCCGGTTTCCCGGGGCAGGCGAAAGCTGCTACCGGCAGGCCGGATGGCTTCGTGGGCCTCCTGTGCGCCTTTGCTTTTGGTGGTGTATTGCCGGGGTTGGGGACTGAGATAATTTTTTCCGTACATTTGTTCTACACAATTGCGGGCGGCGGTGATGGCCTGATCGGAAAGATGGACGGAATCGGTCCGCATATAGGTTATGTAGCCCTGTTCGTAGAGATTTTGGGCGATTCGCATGGTGTCGCGGGCGGATATGCCCAGTTTCCGGTTAGCCTCTTGCTGTAGGGTGGAGGTGGTGAAGGGGGGGGAAGGTTTGCGAGTGGTGGGTTTTTCTTCGGTGTGGCTAACGCGCCAGATTTTGTCTTGGATGCGTTCTTTTAAGGCGGCGGCGGTGGCTTGATCCAAAAGTGTCACCTGGCGACCGGGGAGCAGTCTGCCAGTGTCGGCATCGAAATCGCTGCCATTTGCCACTTTTTGACCGTTTAAGGTGACTAATTTCGACTCGAATTGATTTTTGTCTTTTTCGAGGGTGGCTTTCAGGTCCCAATAATTGGCGGTTTTAAAAGCCCGTCGTTCCCGTTCCCGTTGTACGAGCAGACGCACGGCGACGGATTGTACCCGGCCGGCGGATAAACCTTTAGAGATTTTTTTCCAGAGTAGGGGGGAGAGGGTATAACCGTAGAGGCGATCGAGTATGCGGCGGGTTTCTTGGGCGTGAACTAAATTTTCGTCGATCGAGCGACAATTTTTTAGGGCCGCTTGGATTGCCTCTTTGGTGATTTCGTGAAATACCATCCTTTTGGTGGGTATTTTCGGGTTGAGTACCTGTAAGAGATGCCAACTGATACTTTCTCCTTCCCGATCTTCGTCGGTGGCGAGGATCAATTCGCTCGCGCCTTTGAGGGCTTCTTTTAATTCTTTGACGACTTTACTTTTGGTTTTGGGGACGACGTAGAGAGGATCGAAATCGTTCTCCACATCCACGCCCAAATTCGCCCAGGATTTGTCTTTGTGGGCGGGGGGAATTTCTTCGGCAGAGGCGGGCAGATCGCGGATGTGGCCCATGGAGGCTTGGACTCGGTAGCCGCTAGGCAGATAATTGCTGATCGTCCGAGCTTTGGTGGGGGATTCGACAATAACCAGGGTTGACATAGGAATTGATCACGAGGGCATGGCCACAGCGACTGTTTTAGTTAGACTGACCATCTTTGTTTGATGATGGGCAAAAGTTACTATTTATCTTGACCGGCTTGATTCGGGTCAAAAGCCACTTACTACGATAATAGAGATTAAAGGCGGTCTTTTGTCACTAACTTCTTAATAAAACTTAATATTTTTCTGGAGCAGGAAGAGGGGAGCAGGGAGACCACTGCGTGCGCGTTGCGGGGGGTAATGGGGAGATGGGAGAAAAAAGCTGACACTGATGACTGATGACTGATGACTGACTCCTAACCCAATGTTCGCTAAAGATAAGCAAAAATTATTGATTGATGCCAAAGACTTGAGAATATTTAAATTAACATTCCGCAATATTTATAAATTCTTAAAAATTAATTGAGAAAGATTTTTATTTAACAACGATGTTACAATAGTTACAGCGATTTTACTGAATTTCATAATGGGTTATTCTGTGCTTTTTTAGGCAGCAATGGTTGAAACCCTTGCCACACCTAGAAGGTTATCCTAATTAAGATGGGTAAATTAGTCAATTTCACCAACAACGATGATCTTTTTTGTGTGTAGTTTTATTGCAAAAAAAAAGTTTTTTTGACAAAAAGCACAAAGTATGAATTATGAATTATGAAGTGGCAAGAATAAATAGATGTAGGCAAGGTAAGGGTTTTGTTGCTGTTGCTTTTCTCGCGAAACAGGTGCAAGATTTTGAGAGAATCGTGCTTCAAAACCTAGCATCTTGAGCGGCGATCGTGTCCTGTAGGGGCGAAGCATTCGGGTAGAAAATCTACGGTTTCACCGATAGGTTATTGCCCGAATGCTTCGCCCGTACTTTTTGCCGCAAACCCTAAATAAAAATAATCTCCTGACTTGAAAGAGGGTGTAGGGTGTGGGGTGTAGGGAAGGAAACCTCTTTCATCTGTGGGGGTGAAAATTTTTTCATCAGGACTGATGCCTGACGACCGACGACCGGCTACTGACTCCTAACCCCACCAACCAACTTTTTGCCGCAAACCCTAGTTATGTCTGATTTACGTCAATACGCTCCGGCAACAGAACGCAATCGTCAGCCGATTTTAGAAGTTCTCAGCCAATTTTTACCAAAGACTGGCAATATCCTAGAAATATCTAGCGGCACGGGTGAACACGCTGTTTTTTTTGCCCCTCGTCTTGATCCTTGTCGTTGGATTCCCTCGGATTGTAACCCTCTGGCTCTAGATAGTATTCGCAGTTGGTGTGATTATTATCCTAGTTCTAATCTCGATCGCCCCCTATTTATCGATGTTCATCAGTCAGTTTGGGCGGTAGAGACGGAAAATATCGTTATTAATGCCATTGTTAATATTAATATGATTCATATCGCCCCTTGGTCTGCTTGTTTAGCTTTAATGGCAGGAGCAAGTCGCATTCTCAGACCAGGGGGAATCCTCTATCTTTATGGTCCCTATAAACAACAGGGAAAACATACTTCTCCTAGTAATGAAAGCTTTGATTTTTCTCTCCGTTCTCAAAACTCTGCTTGGGGAGTGAGGAATTTAGAAGATGTGGTGCAAGAAGCCAGCGATCGAGGTTTACAATTGTTAGAAGTAATTCCTATGCCCGCTAATAATCTCTCGGTTTTATTTGCCTTAACATAGCAATTATCAGTGAACAGTAATCGGTAATTAGCTTCTGAAGGCAATAGGCAATAGGCAAAAGGCAATAGGCAAAAGGCAAAAGAAAGAATCTGGCAATTCTCCTACCTAAAAAGAAGGTTATAAACTAAGTACATCAAAGCTTTTAGCTTAACCAATTAAGTAGGGAGGCACAATTATTTGTAGGATGGTTAGCGGTAGCGTAACATAATCGGGCGTTGGGTTTCATGCTTCAACCCAACCTACGTTCTGATAACTGATAACTGATAACTGATAAAGCTGATGATTAAAAATAATTCCAACGTTGAATAAATGGTAGCCAATGAGATTCAACTAACTCGATCGCTTTTGGTTCTGGGGGATAATTATTTTTTTTATATCCTTGCAGACTGCTGATATATTTCTCAAAGCGAGGCATAGATATTTTTAAGTCGGGAAGTTGCAGTTGATCGTAGATTTTCTCGATTTGTGCTAGGGGTTCTTTTTCTAAATCTTCAAAACGAATTTCTACAAAACTATCGGTAGGTAAATTGGCACTATCTCCCAGGAGAGAATTGAGCATTGGGGGATAACTTTTCAGAATCGCTTGCTCGATGACATCAATAGATAAATTATCGTAGGATTGCAGTGCTAGTTCCGGTAGGATGCGGGTAAAAAAGTGGCGGGTTGAGGGAAAAACTAGATAGGGATTGCGGTAGATATGAATAAATTTAGCATCGGGCCAGATAGCTCGCAATCTGGCGATGTGTGCCGTATAAACGGGGTTTTTGATTAGTAATTGTTTGCCTTTTTGGTGGATGGAAACTTTTTTTAATAGATGAGTATGCCAACGTTGCCAATTGGCGATTTCTTTCTCGCTGCAGCCTTGAAAAAAAACCCCTCGATCGAAATGGTACTGAAAACGTTGGGGAAAATATAAACCATGGTAGTAGGAAAGGGGGATCATACTGGCCAGGGCGATCGAGTCTTCTTGGGGTGAATTGGGAGTAACGGCGACGTTATCCACATGGCGATCGCTCGGTAGAGCTAATTCTAGCAGCGGTTGAAATAAGCGGACGATACCGAGGATATCCCAGGGTAATCCCACCGCTAGGGGCGAAATATAGCCAAAATGCTCCGATTGACCCAGTAAATTGTGCAGATGGGTCGTGCCGCTGCGCCAATAGCCGACAATAAAAATGGGTGCTTTTACCTGCACGCGGCGCTCATAAAACCCTGTCATCAAAATTCGTTCTAGGGTAGAAAAAGGCAGTCGCGCCAGGGTAACTGCCAGCGCCAGGGTTGCTGGGGGTAAATTGGGGCGATCGATGCCGCCATTGGTCAAAAATAAACGAAGGAGAGTGCTAAGGTTACTACCGCAGAGGGGATGAAACAAACTGGACATATTAACTATTTTTTGGCGGTTTTTTGGCGGATAGCTTGGCTGGCCAAGGTTTTACCGAATTCCCAAGCGGCCCCAGGGAAGCGATGTGCATCAGCGACCACATCTTTAACGGCGGTGACAAACCAACGGCAATCCTCGTCGGAGAGGGTGAGGGGGGGGATAAACTTAATGATATTCATGCCGTGGCCGGAAACCTGGGAGAGGATTTGATGGCGGGTAAAGAGGGGAACGACGATTAACTGGGAAAATAGCCCTTTATTGGCGGTTTCTAGCATTTTCCAGGCGGCTTTTAGTGACCAACTGCTCGGCTCGGCAAATTCCAAGGCGATCATCATACCCAATCCCCGCACTTCCTGCAAACATTCGTACTGATCTACGAGGGGCTGCAGTTCTGCGATAATTTGTTGACCGATTACAGCCGCTCGCTCCACTAATTTTTCCTCCTCAATCACCTGTAAAGTGGCAATACCGGCGGCCATGGCCAGATTATTTTTACCAAAAGTGCTACCGTGAACCACAGAACGATCCATGCGATCGAATACTCGATCGAAGATCCAGCGACGACAGAGAACCGCTCCCACTGGCACAAAACCACCCGAAAGAGCCTTGGCAACACATAAAATGTCCGGTTCTACCCCCCAATGTTCCACAGCCCAAATTTTGCCAGTCCGGCCTAAACCGGTCTGCACTTCATCGGCCACAAAAAGAGTGCCGTAACGACGACAAAGGGCAGCCGCTGCGGGGAGATAGTTCGGTTCGGGAATTCTCACCCCGTGACCTTGAATCGGTTCGGTAATAAAAGCCGCTACGTCTTGGTTAATTAGAGCTTTTTCGAGCGCAGCTAGATCGCCGAAGGGAATTTCCTTAAAATCAGCGACAAAAGGCCCAAATCCCTGGCGATAATGGGGATCGCCGGTGGCGGAAAGGGAACCCATGGTTAACCCGTGGTAGCCTCCCTGACAGTAAACAATTTGGCTGCGTCCGGTGGCGTAGCGGCTGAATTTAATGGCGGCCTCGACGGTTTCTGTGCCGGAATTAGCAAAGAAAACTCGTTCTAATCCGGGAGGGGCGATCGCTACTAACCGTTCCGCCAGCAATCCCGCTAGGATAGAAGCATCCAATTGGACTAAATTGGGCAATGCTGCCGTTAGCACTTCCTGTAAAGCTTGCACGATCTTGGGGTGATTGCGTCCGAGAGCGAAAACACCAAAACCACTCAGTAAGTCCAGATACTTTTCCCCCTGATTGTCGAATAGGTACGGACCTTCAGCTTTAACGTAGTGGCGATCGTAGCCGATCGTTTTTAGTACCCTAACCATCTGGGGGTTTAGGTATTGTTCGTGGAGGGCAAAGTTTTCTTCTAGTCTTTTTTCTATCAGTTCTAAAATGCTCATAAATTCCAGATTTGATGACTGAAAAAATATTTTTTAAACACCTCAAACCCGATTATGTTGATAGCACATTATCATGATTTTTGGTCATCTAATATTATAAATTATTTGATATATTTTGTCAAGTATTTAAGAACTTATCTAGGATAATTAAACTAATTAACTCTTGTTGGCTAAAGGTTCAAGCGACTTTTAGATAATTTATTATTCAGTTTTTATATGGTTGAGGCGCAAGCGATGCGCCCAAAATGCAATATCAGTAAACTGATAACTGATAACTGATAACTCACACCTGATAACTGATAACTGATAACTGATAACTGATTACTGATTACTGATTACTGATTACTGATAACTATAAAAAAAACCGACCAACAAGAGAGAATTCCCGTCAGTCAGTCGGTGAGGATAGGCCGAATTTTAGTCAGCTTTATTTCTTAGCGGGGGCAGCCTTAACGAGTTCCAATTCACTTTCAGCGAAGTTATTGGTATTCAGTCCACCGGCGCTACCACTAAAACCGTGGTAGTTAACAGTGTTAAAACGGACGATAACGGGGTAGAGGATACCACTTTTGTCAACACTGGCTACGGTTCCTACATCGTTGTACCAGTAAGACTCTTTACGTTTGATTCTAACTTTGGCTCCGCGTTCGATTCCAGGCATAGGTGTTGTTTTTTTTTAGGGTTTAGTTAACAGGTTACAATCAGAGCGAGTTTGCCGAAAGGGTTTTTACTTTAAGTTTTATTGCAAATCTTGCCACTCTGTTTGGACGAAATGCCCCGAACGTCCCCATAGGTCTGCCTTTGGTGCAATATTAACGATTGTTAAGTTAAAGGGAATGGCCGTAGTCAGGTATTTTTGGGCCGACATTCCCACATCCGGCCCGATTTGAAAAGCGGTGGCAGTGGCTAAACCTAAGCCTAATAACTGAGAAATCGGACCTCTGGGGAAGATAAGATGAGTTCCTAAGACTAAGCCAGCGGTTAAGGCTAAAGTTACCGATAAATTGGTGCCACAACGCGGATGTAATGCCAATTGCCCCTCGCCATTTTTGAGACGATGGAGTGCCTGTTTGGCCGCAATTCGCAGTTCATTTGTATTAATCTGTCCGTAGAGATAAAAACCCCTATCGGTGGACAGTCCCCCCAGGGCCTCGTTATCCGCGGGGGAGCGGTCAAAAGGCGATTGACGACGGGCAGCCATTTCGCTTAATACCCAGACGGTGGCGTGTTCCAAGGCGTGAACCTGTCGCAGGGTGAGAAATTCTTTGACACCGGGGATAAAGCCGATTTGTGCCAGTAAATCGCTGTCTTGCTGGGGCGAGGGGTTAAACCAGTCAAAAGAGGGGTTAGAAGGGCTACTAGAGGTCATAAAGTTGCGCTAGGGCGAGTTTTTTCGGGGAATGTGAGGGTGCTATTCGACAAAAACGGGGACAATCTGACCACAGGAGAACTGCTGCTAGTTTTTGCTTTAGGTTAAGAAGCGAAAGGATTTCAGTTATCTCGATTGCTAGTCTTGGTCATAGAAACTATAGTCAATTAGCTGTCTAAATAGGCGTTAATGATAGCAAGAGCCACTAAGGGAGCGGTAATTGTTCTCAAAATGCGTTTTCCCAGTGATACAGGCACAAAATCAGCAGCGATCGCTTGTTCTATTTCTGTCTCCGTCCATCCCCCTTCAGGTCCGATGGCCATGGTTATCTCGGTTGATGTTTGTAATTGAGAAAGTAGCGGGGCCACTGTTCTACGGGTAACACCAATATAACAAGTTGTCTGTGGGTTAGCTCCCCGCTTAAGGATGGCTAAAAATGGCTGTGGTTCTTCGATTATGGGAATAATCTGTCTTTCTGATTGTTCTACAGCTTCTCGGGCAATTTTTCGCCAACGGTCAATTTTTTGAGGACTAGGATTAACTAAACCGCGTTCTGTCAGCAGCGGGATAATCCGATAAACTCCTAATTCGGTGGCAGCGCGAACGATATCATCAAAGCCATTTTTGGGAATTGCTACCATTAAATTCACTTGTACTGGTAGTTCGCTAGTTTCGTTTATCGCTTCTAAAAGATGGGCCGAATTATCAATTATTTCCGCTAACCACGCTTGTCCTTGTCCATTTAGGGCAATAAAACGGTCATGGGATTTTAAACGAACAACTTTTTTAAGATAATGACTTTGTTCGGGTGTTAAGACAATTAACCCGTTTTCTAGGGTGTTAAAATCAAGAAGAAGACGGTAATACAAGGCGGTTTATTCTATATTGCTATCGTGTTCAGAATCACTGTCAGCTAAGTAGGTAGGTGTTAAAAGTTGTCAGATCCCCCCCTTATCAAGGGGGGATTAAGGGGGGACTAAGGGGGGATCGGCACCCCCCTTATCAAGGGGGGGAGGGGGGATCAGAGGCAAAATCTATCTTCAATTTAATTATAACTACTTACTTATCTATTTTAGCTTTTATGGTGTTTTTGTATAGGGTTGAGAGTAGATTAGCTTATAGCAGTTATCTTAATGGTGAAGTACGAAATTTTCCTTTTGGGTAGTCGGTCGTCAATACCAAATTAGGTTATACTTCATGTTTACGCTCAAGGCTGTAAGTTACTATGGCCTTACCTACTCAGATCTGTTATGAAATTTCTCGTCATCAAGGTATCTCTTGGCCAATAGGAATTAAGACTTGACAATCCCCACTCCCTAACCCACAAAAAATTCATGGACATAACTGCTAAAATTGAAGAACTGGCACAAAAATATGAGATACCTCCCCAACTGCTAAAGGAAGCGATGGTTTTAGAAGTGGATAAAATTGCTCTAAAAAATCGGCGGCTATCACCTAAAATTGTCAAACTTATCGAAAAATATACCGACTCCCCACAATCATAAATTTTATAGATATCTTGCATAATTTATTTTTGGTAAGTAGGGAGGCACAATTATTTGTAGGATGGGTTAGCGGTAGCGTAACATAATCGGGCGTTGGGTTTCATGCTTCAACCCAACCTACGTTCATCTTATATTTAATTCCACCCACCCACTTAGTTTAAAAACGACAAAAATAAATATTAAGTTGCATAAAATCTCTAAATAAACCATTTAATTGATTATTATTCATTCTTAATTCTCCTGATTACTGACTACTGGCTACTGACTCCTAATCAACCACAAATTTTTTGATTTTTACAAGAGTTCTTATGACTTTGAGACTGAAACAAATTCGCTTAACTAATTGGAAATGTTACCCTAGTCAAAATATTACTTTTAACCTGCATACCGACAGAAATATTCAGATTATCTTCGGTAATAATGGCCACGGTAAAACTTCTCTGATGACAGCGATTTTATGGTGTCTCTATGGGGTAGATATTGTATCTAAAGAGACTTTGAAAACCTATTTTTATCGAGGTAAGGATGATTCTTCACCAGCAATAGAAATGCGGGTAGAATTAAATTTTACTAGAAACGAGAAAAATTACTTTATCAGTCGCACAGCGAAATTAAACGTTAATGGTAGCACTTCTTATCCCAGCGTAGAGGAAGCATTATTTTATGAAGATGGAACCATAAAAGCAAGTAACTCTAGGGAATATATCGAAGCATTGCTTCCTAAATCTATTCGAGATTTTTTCTGTTTTGATGGCTCAAAAATCGAACAATATACCCAGATAACTCAAACTAAAGCAGCAAAAGAAGCAATTGAAAAAGTTTTGGGTATCCCGGAATTAAGAAATCTACGCGATGATACAGAAAAAGCCTTACAAGAATTAGAAAACCGTTTAAATAAAGCAGAGGGAACCAGTCAAATTTTTAAAGATAAGCTGCAACAATTGCGAGAATTAGAAGAAGAAATTGCTTTTCAACAAGGTCAGCTTAAAAATGCCAAAGATAGCGAAAAAGATGCTATAATTATCTACCAAGTCGCTCAAGAAAAAGCCGCTCAGATTGAAAGTTTACGAGAAAAGTTAGAGGAAATTTATAACTTAGAGAAAAAGCGTATCGGTTTACAAACTGAGTTAAATAACCTGCAAAATTCTATTGATTCTTGGTTAAAAAAAGCTGCGATACCTTTGCTGATTAACTTTGTGCAGGAAATGGCTGACGATTTGCAAGTTACTAGCTTAAAAAGCACTTATAAAACTAATTCTACAGCAGTTTTAAAAGCAATACTTGACGATGAAAGCTGTCTATGTGGTCGTTGTTTAGATCAAAATTCTCGTGACTTTATCCTGCAACAAATTGCCGAACTGGAGTCCCTAGAAGTGGACAACGCCACCAGAATAGAAAAAGACCAAATTAGAATTGATTTACAGGGAATTATCCGAGATAATGCCAAATTTAGCAATTATAGTCAATTGCTTTTACAAAGAGATCTTTTAGAAGAAGAAATCGAAGAAATTAATCAACATATTAAACAGCTAAAACAGGAAACCACGGGAATAAATCAAGAATCAGCTAATGATATTTGGCGAAAAGTTGGCGAATCTGGTAAAAATGTTGAGAGGAGACAAGAAAAGATCGAACGCTTGCAAAAGGAAATTGAAATCAAAGAAAAGAAATTAGAAAATTTACGCAAAGAAGTGGAAATTTTAGCTAGTGAAAATCAGACCACATTGATGTTATCTAATCAGGTTAAAATGGCCAGAGGTTTAAAAAATGCCACTAACGAATTAATCGAATGGCATATCGATAATTCTCAAAAAATGATTAATCAAGTAACCAGCGATCGCTATTTACAAATAACCAACAAACCAGAGGAATATAGAGGAGTAGAAATTACTCCCGAATACACTTTAGGAATCCGTACTATCACAGGAAAATTATTAAATCCCGATGTCTTAAGTGCCGGAGAAAAGGAAGCTTTAGCTTTTGCTTTTATCACCGGTTTAAATCAAATAACCGATACTTGTGTTCCCCTAATTATGGATACACCTTTCGGCCATTTAGACGAAGAACATCAAAAAAATATTATTAACTCTCTCCCTAATTTAAACTCCCAAGTGATTATTTTAGCCACGGATCGCGATCTACCCAGTCCACTTTTAAATCTGCTGCTTCCCTACACTACTGATATATTCAAAATACACCGTTTGGCTGCCGATGAAGATGCTTCCGTGATTGAAGTGATGGAGAATTACTAATGCAGAGAATCGATCCCAGTTTGAAGATTTATGCCTCGGAAACTTCCAGAAATTATCTACAGGTACTAAAAGATAATAAAACCTTTGAGCGCATGGTAGATGCCTATTTATTCGCGGCTGCTTTTGCCATTAAACAAGACTTCAGTATCTACGGAATCAATCTGAGTAATCGACAAGATTTAATTAATATTAGCCAAATCGAGCCAGAGGTTGTTTTAGCTTTAACCGCAGGAATTTATATTATCTGTAAAAAGAATTCTTATCCTCAACCCAGGGACGGTAAAGAAGTTTTAGATAAGATCTGTCAATACGCAGAAGTGGGATTAAGGGAATTAAAAGAACGCTGGCAAGGCAAAGTCAGCAATCAAATTCAAGCTGATATTGAGAGAATTATCAATAATCTCTAAAATTCTCCCTATCTAACTATCTTTTTTAGCGATAACGACAAATTACATTCTTTCCACACTGCCAAAAAAGACGGGTTCCACGCGAATAGCAATGACACTAGCCGGACGTAAAACCATATATTCTCCTTGGATATTTCTGATCGGAACATTGATAAAATCCTGAGAATCGGCTTTCGGAACTAATTCATTACTGTACCACTTTTGAAATTCTTGGATGGTCAAAAAACGTACCTCCTCGCGATGTCCACTGCTCAAGAACAAATGTACAGCGTACTCGTCAGCTTTTCTACTCATTTTTTTTAACTAATCAGATGGAATTTTTGTAATAAAGTTGCCATTAAAGGCGGAAAAGTGAGACGCAATTCGCTCAGATCCGAGAAAATTAATTTTTGGTAGCTTGGCAGGTCAAAAGCCAGTTTACCCTTTAATTCCGCCCGATTTTGATAGGTTAGCAGAATTTGTCCGCCCTGTTTACAAGCGATCGCATAACCTAATTCTACACCCACTAGGGGACTGGGCAGTAATTCCGTTTCCTTTTGGCTAATCGCCGTAGCATCAGCAATAAATAATAAACTTTTGCGAATTTGGCGTAATTGACTATCACTCAATCTAGTGACATTGCCCTCAGTTCGAGGCGTTTCTACCATAGTTAAGGGCAAACGGGAGCGTTTATTGAGATTTTCGACGGTTTCGGTCAAAACTGTTTTTAAAGCGGTGCTAGAGTCCTTAAATTGGCTTTGGGAGCTAAAATAAATGACGGGATCCAGCCAAGTGCTGAGGTCTTGTTTAGTAAAGTAAATTTCTTGGGAAATCAGGTCAATATTCGAGATGACGTAACCGCCACTACCTTCGAGGTAAAATTCCACCCTTTCCCCTTCTAGATAGCGTTGGAACCAGACAGAACCCTGTATTGTCAGACTATCATCGAGAAAATCGGCTCTTAAACCCGATTTTAAGAGACTATTGCGACTTAAGCGCAAGTCGTGGGGACGTTTGACAACCTCGCGGATAGGTTCGTATTTGTCCAGATACCAAGCTTTCAGAGCGATGATGGCCATAGGTGTGGCGATTAAAGACACTCTCCCATTTTAGCAGTAAGCACCGATATCCTCTCCACATTCATCGGCCAGGTAAGAAAGAGCGCGAAATCTTAACATCATCAGGTTTTCGTAGAGGGGATTTAGCTTGCAAAGGGGCGGAATCTCTAGAATTGTCCAGCTAAATAGGGTAATTTTCCGGGCAAAGGGACATTGAGCCGGAATTAGACGACAAATCCTGTGAGCTAGTGCAGGTGTATTAATTTCTAGGCGATCAATTCGTTGCCGCAGGGGTTGCCATAAATCCCATTTTGGTTGCGGTGACGGGTTTTTCCGATTGCCTTTCGACCAAGGGGCGATCCAATTAGAGACAATTATTTTATTTGTGGTATAATCTGATACATCAGCATCGGCCATAGCTTTATCTTCAATTGATTGAGTCATAAGGTTCTATCTGAGATTACGACAGGGCGAACAATCTTTCCCGAAAATCCCCTAGGACGTTCGGACATTTGAACGCTTTAACGATAACATCTCTGGGATAAAATTACTCGTTAAGACTACACAGTAACGCTAGGGCTGCGGAGAGGCAATTTGAACGTTTGTACTAACTTTCCATCTCCGAGTTATCACCTGAAAGCTAATAGGCAACAGACGACAATAAGATAACGTCATGAGTGAGTTTAACCAGATTAATCTCTAAGCTTCGCCCAAAGATATTGGCTCTGATTAGAGCTATTTCTAGGTTAGCAAAAACTCAGGTTTTTTCACGTCAGCATAGTACACTTTTTCTGGGTATAAAATATCACCCGCTTTTGTCAAAGATACGCAATCCAAGCTGTGGGGTGTGACCCCCCCAACCCCCCCGACATCGGGGGGCAGGGGGGGTGTAGGATGTGGGAATTATGAATTATGAATTGGAAATTGGGGAGTTTTTTGCTGTGAATAGTAAACGGTGAACTGATAACTGATAACTGATAACTGATAACTGATAACTGATAACTGATAACTGATAACTGATAACTGATAACTGATAACTGATAACTGATAACTGATAACTGATAACTGATAACTGATAACTGATAACTGATAAC
>NZ_JAPZSR010000370.1:0-4701 GCF_027531875.1 Microcystis sp. LE19-84.1B
GAAATGGGGCGAAAGTCTGTGGACTCTGTGTAAGACAGTACATGGTTTTTTAACTGTGGTATGCGACGGTGGTGGAAGCAGAAACTTAAATCGTGAGGTTTAGGAATCGCCGCACTTTTAGGGCGGCGAGGATGTCAAGAAGCACCTTTTCCTTTGAGCGAGAGAATGCGATCTGGCGTAGCGAGCGCTTTGCGTTCGCTCTACTTGGTGTTGTTTTTGGCCTGTTCGATCTTGCCTGCGATCGCATCCAGCCTGGCTTTGATTCTGGTCATCCACTGGTTAAACTCGGCCGACTGCCGGTCGATAGCTTCCTTCCGTAGCCTTATCTCTTCGGTTGTTTTTTCGTGGGCTTCTAACCGGATATTTAATTCTGCAATCATCATTGCCTCAAGTATCTATTGGTTTGTTTATTTGTTAGGGAGGAGGCATCTCATTTGTGCAAGTGAGTAATTATACTTGTCGATGAAACTTGCTTCTAGCAAGGCTTTCAAAATAGCTTGACATAAAACTTAATTTAGGAGTTACAAAGGTGAGATGCTCCCGATCGCTTTTAACATATTGCAAAGATAATCGCTGTAACCAACTCTCTTTTAGTCCATCTTCAATATCATATACAGACATAATGTTACTGGGATTTTGTAAAAGAGAAATTATTCCTTTGGTCACACTGATTAGATTAGTTGTAAATAGCATATAAACTCTCCTAAGCAAGTAAAAAGGGTGAGAATAATCGAAAAAACCGATAACCAATAACAGGTAAAAACTACTCCTTATAGGGATCGTACTGACTCAAGATTCTTTCTAACTTTGCTTCATCAATGCGATTAATTAAGCGTTTAGATTCTTCCACATCGCGGACAGTTTTTGATAAATTAATGGTGGAACCGACGCTAAATAGTAAACCCATGCCTAAATAACCTTTAATCCACGGATCTACTGGCAGATAAACAACCCCTAAAGAAGTGGCGGAAATAGAGACAATAAAAGATAACCAAGTTTGAAAAATCCATGCTTGAGTATGACTGGAAGCAGTACCGTATTTTTTATCGTTCATAATCGTCTCCTAAATGTTTCTACACCCATTCTATCTGTTGTAGAGGTGCAACAACAATGAGCGCTATCTAGTAGGGGGAGGGTTGAGAACTGGGGTGAATTGGGGTGAATTGGGGTGAAGTATCAAGTATAATCGTTGTTAGAATCTAGGACCAAAAAGATGGAGATTAAACATCTGAAAATTTGGTATTCTTGGGAAAAACAAGAACAAATGATCGAGCGCTTGGTGGGGAGAGTGGGATTAACCCGGGTGCGTGCCACTTGTTTTCTGCGTCTTTGGATTTATGCGATTGCCAAGGAAGGACAGGTAAAACCCCCCTTATCCCAGTTAATTTTTCCCACCACTGCCATTATCTGTACCCATCGACAAGCATCCGATCTATTTTATCAGGATCAGGATCAGGGCAGCGATCGCTCTGCCGGTATGATGTTAGATAAATTAGCAGCCCTTGGTTTAATTGAAAAAATTTTTGACGGCAACACCACCAGAATTAAAATCAAGCCAATTACGGGAATTTTAGAGCCTGATAACTCAGAATCATCTGTGGAATTGCAATTAGATCAATTTAATCCCCGTTGTGATGCGATTCCTGTGGCTAACTTGCTGACACGCAATTATAACTGGATGAATCGCAATGCTGAGGCAATTCCCCATCGCATTTCTCGTCTGTTGCGGGGTTGGGCAAAAGATTACACTACAGGTATGCGAGTTTTGCGTCGGGTAGATAATCTTAATCCCGTCGGTTTTTATCTGCTCTATCCCACCGCAAACGAGTCGGAAGCGAATTTTTTTACCTCTCCTAACAAGAGTTTACATCTAAGTGCGATCAACGAACAGGATCCTTTTAAAATGGCATCTGTGGGAGATGAAAATTGTCTTTCGGTATTTATTCGCAGTTGGATGATTGATGCTAATTATTTAGAAAAATATCGTTTAATATTTCTGCAAGATGCCCAAAAAACTCTCCAGAGAATGACATTAGATTTTCCTAATCTCTGCGATTTACATACTTTGATTATTCATCCTGATTATGAGAAATTAGGCGCAGCCTTGGGATTTCAAAAAACTATTCAGGAATCCCCAAACTCTATTTATTGGATGTATTTAGGACTCGATCGCTTTTTATCCCTAGATATGAGTGAAATTCAATTTTAATCGGGTGTGGGGGAAAAAATCCATAACTGGGTTTTTGAAGTTCGATCGAGAGTTAGTCGTAATATTAAAAACGGATTTGGTATAACATCTTGTCAATAAGTATTGTTATAATAATGACATCAATTAAGCTATAGTCGCCTATGTCTGAACAATTGATCGCTAATCTTGCTAATGCCTTTAAACCAGTTCCTTTACCTGCCGATAGTCCCTTTTATGTGGATCTAAAAGCAGTGAGAGCGGATGCCGATGTTTGTCAAGATTTAGGCAGAAAAATTATTCGTGCGCTGCCAACAGACTACACCCATCAACTCTACACAGGACATCGAGGAGGGGGGAAATCCACGGAATTATTGCGGCTGAAAAAATATCTAGAGCAAAAAAATTGTTTTGTTGTTTATTTTGCGGCAGATGAAGACGATATCGATCCAGAAGATGCTCAATATACAGATATTCTCATTGCCTGTACACGCCATTTATTAGAACAACTAAAACAGGCTAATTCAACCCCATTAAAAAACTGGATAAAATCCCGTTGGCAGGATTTAATTGATTTAGCTTTAACAGAGATTAAAGTGGAAGATGTCAAATTAGAAACGGGAGACTTGATTAAATACTTTGGTAAATTATCTGCGGCGATTCGGGCAATTCCTAGTCAAAGACAAGAAATAAGAAATAAAATCAATCCTCATACTGTTACGCTGTTAACAGCACTAAATGAGTTTATTGATAATAGCAAAACTGTCTTAGATGATTCAACAAAGTTAGTGGTAATTGTTGATAACTTAGATCGCATTGTACCGATATATCGGCGAGATCATAAAACTAATCATGATGAGATTTTTTTAGATCGAGCTAATCAATTAAAGGGGTTAAATTGTCATTTGATTTATACTATACCTATTTCAATGGCCTATTCTAATCGGGCCAATGATCTACGGGATATTTATGATAATGACCCGATGGTTTTACCGATAATTATGCTTCGCAATCCTGATCGTACTATTAATACCGATGGTATGGCAAAAATTAAGGCTATTATTGAGAAAAGAACGCGGCAATTTTTACCGACGAAAAAGCTAGAAACAGATATTTTTGAAAGTCAAGAAGTTCTAGAGCGATTATGTTTAATGACTGGAGGTCATGTACGAAACCTAATTTTATTAATGCAAACCGCTTTAGATTATGTGGATGCTTTACCTATTACCGCAAAAGCTGCTCAAAGAGCAATAACTCAAGCTAGAGATGTCTATCGGAGAACAGTAGAACACGAGCAGTGGAAAATTCTGGCTAAGGTATATCTTACCAACGAAATTCAAAATGATGAAGCTCATCGTAAATTATTATTCAATCGTTGTATTTTACAATATGCTTATTTTGATGCAGATAAAGAGTTAAAAAGTTGGTATGATGTGCATCCTTTAATTACCGAAATTAAGGAGTTTAAAGACGCAATCCTCAGCCAACCCACACCGGGAGGAGTATAATAATGACAAACCCAAAAGTAAAACTCTTAACTAACTCTAAGGAATCGGATTTTAAAGGATTGCCAGAAGAGCAACCCCTAACAGCAGCAGAATCCTATCAATCATTACTGCGATCGCTGAGACGAAAAAATGGCTTTAATTTACTCTTTGTTCGCTGTTCTCCCGTGCAAGCTGATGAAATTATTCGGGGAATCAGTCAAGATTTACCTAATAAAAATATTCAAGTCCTGCAGCTTGATTCAGAAACCGATAATTTGTATGAGAAAATTGTCGATCTACCAAATTATACCAATCTAAACATTCTTTTTGTGCGCGGTTTAGAAAATGCACTACTGCGCTACGAAGAAGCGGAAAGTGAAGGCTATTTCTTGTCGAGTCAAAGTCCGGTTTATGGGGGAACCTGGGCCGGAGTTCCTAAGATTTTAGGCTATTTAAACCTATCCCGTGAGCGATTTGAGCGGCAATTTCCCTTTACTTTAGTATTCTTATTGCCGGAATTTGCCTTGCGGTATTTTATTCGTCGTGCGTCGGATTTTTTTGATTGGTATTCGGGAGTTTATGAATTTCCGACCGATAAGGACATATTGCACAGAGAAATTATAAGACTGGTTTATTTAGACGGTGATCTCGATACCTATAAGCAATTCACTCCCCAACAACGACAGGAAAAGTTAGCCGAAATTAAAGCCTATTTAAGCGATTCCCCATCTCTGGATCCTGTTCAAGCATCTGAATTGTGGCATGAAAAAGGCTTAATTCATGCAATGGGAAAAGAATACGAACAAGCGATCGCATCCTGGGATCGAGCTTTAGAATTTAAACCCGATAAGCATGAAGCTTGGTACAACCGAGGGTTTGCGTTAGCTGATTTAGGCAGATTAGAACAAGCGATCGCATCCTACGATCGAGCTTTAGAATTTAAACCCGATAAGCATGAAGCTTGGTATAACCGAGGGGTTGCGTTAGATATTTTAGGCATATTTGAACAAGCGATCGCATCCTACGATC
>NZ_JAPZSR010000342.1:0-11084 GCF_027531875.1 Microcystis sp. LE19-84.1B
AAATCCTTATCTGGCAACGTTTTTAGTCGATTTCTCGGAAATACATAGCTGAAAATTTTTAAAAACGTCGTGCTTTGCTTACCTTATAAGGGATTAAAGGTAGCAAAAAAAGAATTAGATTCGGAGAATGAAACAGCCCTAGGGCAAGGGGGGGGGTAGGGGAGAATAAATAATCAGTTTTTAATAACCAGATTTAGGATCAGCATTTGCTTGGCTAATTCCAGAGCGGCGATCACCAGGTATCTTCTCACAGTAGAGAAATGGTCTAGAAATACCCCTAATGAATCATCCGTCTCAAGATAGTCAAGTAGGGTTTTCTATGGTTACAAAATTATGTCAACAATAATAAATTGGCGGCTGTTCCCCGTCAGATAAGGGTGGAAGGTGATGGGATATGAACCTTCGTATTCTCTCAAAAAGTCAAGGTATATATTTGATTGGCTATTGATACAAACACTGGAGAAGTTATTGGTTTTTATCTAGGGTGTGCTGAATAAATCTAAAAACCTTGTTGGGTAAGACTTTTAGACTTTTTGTCAATCAAAAAGTACCGGACTGGGAGTGATCAGAGGTAAAATTCCGGGACTTTTTCCCTGAAAATTAGGTAACTGACTACCTCAAAATCGGTAAAACCCTAGGGTTGGGGGGGCCACACCCTGCCCCCACCAACAAACTTTTTCAGCAGACCCTAAATAATACTTTTCGACAACGGGTTTTCCGGTTAGTGAGAGAGAGTCTATCGTTCTCTAAAAAAATGGAGAATCTCCTTGGGGAACCCTTTGGTATTTTATCCATGACTACAATGGCCAAGAAAGTAAAGCGTTAAGCCATCATCGCTACTTCTGAATCAGCAGCAAATTAGGTTACACTTCATCTTGATGAGAAACGCTGTCAAGGAGCAGCGAGTCTCATAATCGCTACAATAAATAATAGATAAAATCCTAATTGCGAGGAAAGCCTATCGATACCATCTTCGGCAATACCCAAGGACTGAAAGCTAGTCAGATGAAACAGCTACAAAGGCTGTACCATGAACGCTTGCCTATCGATACTCTCACCACCCCAGAATTCGCCCAAAGACTGGCGGCCATCAGTACCGATATTCATCAACCCCTCTGCACCTATATCAACCGTCGCGGCCAGGTAATTCGTGTGGGAGTGGGAACCCCCCGACAAACCCAATTTTCTCTCTTGGAACTACCCCGCTACGGTTCCGAACGTCTTTGCGGAATTCGTTGCATCGCCACGGAACTCAAGCAGGAACCGCCAAAAGAATCCAGTTTAACCGCCATGGCTCTGCAAAGATTAGACGCACTGGTGATTTTAACCCTAACCGGCACAGGCATGATCCGTCGCGGTGGTGGGGCGACCGGTTATGTGGAGCAAGTCTATCTGGCGCATCTCATACCACAAAGTCAAACAAATGTCAATAGTAATATATACTGGTCTGTCTCCCCGCCCTTAAATCTAGAGGATTTAAGCAAACAGGACTTTTTAGAGTTAGTGGAAGGACTAGAGGCGGAGTTTCAGCGAGAATTTACGGCTATAACCGTTGATACAGCCGAAGATCGGGTGCTATTGGTTGGTTTAATGACCGACGATATGAGCGATCGCCAGTTTGAGGACGGTTTAAGGGAATTAGAGCGTTTAGTTGACACCGCCGGGGGTAAAGTTTTGCAAGTCACCCGACAAAAACGGGATCATCCCCATCCTCAAACAGTGATCGGTTCGGGAAAAGTGGCAGAAATCGCCCTACAGGTGCAAACTTCGGGGGCTAATTTAGTTGTATTCAATCGCGACCTTTCTCCCGCCCAAATTCGCAATCTAGAGAACCAAATCGGGGTGAGAGTGGTCGATCGCACCGAGGTAATCCTGGATATTTTCGCCCAACGGGCCCAATCGCAAGCGGGTAAACTACAGGTAGAATTAGCCCAATTAGAATACACTTTACCCCGTCTCACGGGGCGCGGATTAGCCATGTCGAGATTAGGGGGAGGAATTGGCACTCGCGGACCGGGGGAGACAAAATTAGAAACAGAACGCCGAACTATTCAACGTCGTTTATCCCGTCTCCAGGATGAGGTGGATCAACTGCAAGCTCATCGTTCCCGTTTACGCAAACAAAGGCAAAAACAAGATGTAGCCAGTGTAGCGATCGTCGGTTACACCAATGCGGGAAAATCTACTTTAATTAATGCTCTCACCGCTGCCGAAGTTTATACCGCCGATCAACTGTTTGCTACCCTCGATCCCACCACCCGACGCTTAACTATTACCGATCCCCTCACCCAAGCGTCTCACACCCTGTTACTAACCGATACGGTGGGTTTTATCCACGAATTACCCCCCTCGCTGGTGGATGCTTTTCGGGCAACTTTAGAGGAAGTAACGGAAGCAGAAGCATTACTCCATCTGGTGGATCTCTCCCATCCAGCTTGGGAAAGTCAGATTGCCTCGGTGTTAAAAATCCTCTCGCAGATGCCGATTCAAACCGGTCCGATGTTAATGGTGTTTAATAAGTTGGATCAGGTAAAAAGCGACGATTTGGAAATAGCGAAGGAAAAATATCCCCAAGCTGTTTTTATCTCGGCTATTCGTCGCCTCGGATTGGAAACTTTAAAACAAAAGTTAATCGATTTAACTGCTTAATTAGGGTTTGCTGAAAAAGTACGGGCGAAGCATTCGGATAGAAAATCTATGGTTTCAGCGATAGGTTATGCCCGAATGCTTCGCCCCTACAGGACGCGGGCTGATGAATCAGAGCCTTGCGATCGCCAATAAAAATGCCAGGTTTTTGAAGAGGGCGAACGCAATTCGCCCCTACGATCATATTATCGCGCCAATGGTAGGGGCGCACCGTGGTCTCGCGCTTAGAAATTAATTGAATGGAAACACATAAATAGTTGATTTATGTTCAGGATTTAGGGGGCAAAACTCAGTTTTCATCTCAAAGTTGCTGGCGAAATAACCGGAAACCCTTATTTTCTCGTTGGGGACTGTCCTTGAAAATTGAATATAAATACTATAATTATGTTCAAAAATCATCCTTCCAGGGGGTTGTCATCTGCTGGTAGAGCGATTAATATAGAAACAGATGAGTGAGGTAAACCCAATCTCAAGCCAACTACTTTTTTCTTAATTAGGAGTATAATTCCAATGTCCCAACTTCAAATTACTGATTTGGTTCTTGTCAATTCAGAATACGATCAAGTTCAAGATATTACAGAATACGATTACCGAAATATCATGGGCGGATGCGGAGAAGGTAAAGTCGAAATCAAAACAGAAAAGAAACCAGACGGTACGACGGTAGTAACTATTACCATCACATAGAAGTAACGACTACTATACCATCAATTGAGATGCACCCAAATTGTCCCCCCTTGATCAGGGGGGAATCTGACAATTTTTAACACCTACCTACATAATTCATAATTCATAATTCATAATTCCCACTGATAACTCAGGAACTATGCAAACAATCTTTCAGCGCATAGGCTACCTGTTGTTGTTCCTCGCAGCTTAAATCGGGGAACATAGGCAAAGATAACACTTTTTCACTGGCCAATTCAGCCATGGGTAAATCACCTTTTTTATAGCCTAAATACTGATAAACCGGCTGTAAATGTAGGGGAATCGGATAATAAACCATGGATAGGACATCTTTTTCCTGCAAAGCTGCCCGAATTTGGTCACGATTTTCCGTTAGGATTGTGTACTGATTCCAAACGTGCTTACCTCCGGCTAAAGCGGTAGGTAAAGTGATATTAGGCAAAGGTTGCAGTAATTCTCGATAACGTTGGGCAATCTCGATCCGTTGATTATTCCAAAAATCGAGATATTTCAGCTTAATTTGCAAAATAACCGCTTGAATGGCATCTAAGCGGCTATTGACACCGATTACCTCATGAAAATAACGCACCTTGCTCCCATGTTCTTTAATCATGCGAATTTGTGCCGCTAACTCGGGGTTATTGGTGGTAATTGCGCCACCATCGCCACAACCGCCTAAATTTTTGGTGGGAAAGAAGCTAAAACAGCCAATATCGCCGATACTCCCCACTTTCTGCCCATGCCATTCTGCTCCCGTTGCCTGAGCGCAATCCTCAATTACAAATAAATCATGGGAACGAGCCAAATTTACCACCTCAGACATATTGACAGATTGCCCAAAAAGGTGTACGGGGATAATCGCTTTAGTCTGGGGAGTAAGCGCTTTTTCCAACAGTGCCACATCGAGGTTAAAAGTATTAATATCGATATCGACAAAAACCGGCACTGCTCCGACTAAATTAATCGCTTCGGCGGTGGCAATAAACGAAAAAGTGGAAGTAATTACTTCATCCCCCGCTTGAATACCGAGGGAGCGCAGTGCCAGATAAAGGGCATCGGTTCCCGAATTACAGGCAACACAATCGCTAACACCGTGATAGAGGGCAAATTGTCGTTCTAATTCGCTCACAGCTTCACCGCCAATATAGCGCCCAGAACGGAGAATTTCTAAAACGGCATGGTTAGCTTCTTCGCTGATGACTTGGTATTGACGGGATAAATCGACGGGGGGAATTTTACTCACGCGCTTTCACTCAAAATTAGAGACTAATCGGGATTTGTTGGGGAAAAAAAGGAATAATTAGTCAAAAATAATTATAAACTTGCTATCTATAGATGAAGTATTGTTGTAATTTGTTTCTTTTATTTTTATGGATGGATTAGTAGAACTAAATCTGGTGGATTTGGGTTGGGCTTTGGGGATGATGGGTATTTGTTTAATCCTCTCCCGTTGGTCAAATTTAGCCCTAGAGGGACAATTATTATTGGCGACTGGTCGATCGATCCTGCAATTATTAGTGGTAGGCTACGTTATCGCCGTTATTTTTTCCCTGGATAATCCTCTAGCTGTGCTGGGGATTTTGGCAGTGATGATGACTATTGCGACTATTGTTGCTAAAAATCGCATTGATAGCCGGGATAAAGGCTTATTACCGCTAGTTTTCGGCTCTTTATTGATTAGTAGCTGTCTAACTTTAGGTTATGCGATCGCTTTAATTATTCAACCAGAACAATGGTACTCACCCCAATACTTAATTCCCTTGACAGGGATGGTGTTAGGGCAAGCGATGAATAGTGCCTCTTTAGCCGGGGAAAGATTAAGCAGTGCGATTAAAAGTCACCGTTTAGAAATCGAAACCCATCTTTGTTTGGGGGCAACCCCTCAACAAGCGATCGCAGATTATCAAAAAGCGGCGATTCGAGCTAGTTTAATCCCCACCCTCAATCAGATGATGGTGGTGGGTTTAGTCAGTTTACCCGGAATGTTCACCGGACAGGTATTGGCAGGAAGTGAACCTTTAAACGCCGCTTCCTACCAGATACTGATCCTGTTTATGATTGCCCTAGCTAACCTAATCACCGCTCAATTGGTGACAGAGGGAATCTATCGGCGCTTTTTTAGTGAGAATTTATCACTTATCAGTTAACAGTTAGTCAGTTATCAGTTATCACTAACCACTAACCACTCCTGACTCCTAATTAACGCCCACTGTTCACTGATTACTGTTTACTGATAACTGATTTAGCCTTTCCACTTGCTGGCGACGACTTCAGCGAGATCAACCACGCGTTGGGAGTAACCCCATTCGTTATCGTACCAAGCGATAACTTTCACCATATCGCCACCCATCACCATCGTTAGACTAGCATCGATGATCGAGGAGGCATCAACACCGCGATAATCAGAGGAAACGAGGGGTAAATCATTATATTCGAGAATTCCTTTCAAAGAATTTTCCGCAGCTTCTTTGAGAACTTCGTTTACCTGTTCCGCGATCGTGCTTTTTTCCACTTGCGCGACTAAATCCACTACAGAAACGTTAGGAGTGGGTACACGCAGGGCGATACCGTTAAGTTTCCCTTTCATTTCGGGGATAACTAAGGCTACAGCTTTGGCAGCACCGGTGGAGGTGGGAACGATGTTAACGGCAGCGGCGCGAGCGCGACGGAGATCCCGGTGACTAGCATCGAGAATGCGTTGATCACCAGTGTAACTGTGGGTGGTGGTCATCGTCCCTTTGATGATGCCGAAGTTTTCGTGAATCACTTTGACGACAGGAGCAAGACAGTTGGTGGTACAACTGGCATTGCTGATGACATTGTATTTATCGTGTTCGTATTCGTGAGCGTTGACACCGACGACATAGGTTCCCACACCCGAACCTTTACCCGGTGCGGTAATGAGGACTTTTTTAGCTCCTGCGACAATATGCTTAGAAGCGCCCTCTTCATCGACGAAAACACCGGTAGCTTCGATCACTAGATCTACACCCCATTCTGCCCAGGGCAGATTGAGGGGATTGCGATCGGAATAACATTTAATGGTTTTACCGTTAACAATTAAAGAATTATCATCGGCATCGATATTAGCGTTAAGTTTGCCTAACATCGAGTCATATTTGAGCAGGTGAGCGTTACTCCGGGGATCGGATGTATCATTGATCCCCACTACCTCCAAGCCACTATTAGTCCGTCCTAACCAACATCTTAGGAAATTACGTCCAATCCGTCCGAAACCATTGATCGCTACTCTAATCACTGCTGCTTGCCCTCTACCTTTTAGTGCAATACATAAAAAAATAATTAATGTTCCCAATCATACCTTAAAGGTTGAACTTTACGATCCCGATCGAAAATAATTTATTACATCACCATTCAGGAGTCGGGAGATAGGAGACAGGAGACTCCGAGACGGGAGACAGGAGACTATTTTTATTTATTCTCCCCACCTCCCCAACCCCCCCGATGTCGGGGGGGTTGGGGGGGTCACACCCCACACCCCAAAAAAAGGGAATTGGGAGAAAAAATTTTAATTCTGCGTCAAGGATGTTGCAAGGTGACTGGGCAACACTTGGGAATTCTGCTCAAATGCCCCTATCATGAGGTTGACTTTACTACCGATCGAGTTTAAAACTTATATAATTGTGGGTCTGAGGAGTGAAAAAAGTGAAAAAAGTTAATTTTAACGGCCAACCTTTCCATTTTATCGGTATTGGCGGTATTGGGATGTCAGCCCTCGCTTATATCTTAGCCAAGCGCAATTTACCTGTGTCTGGCTCCGATTTACGTCCTACTCATATCACCCAACGGCTACAGGGAGCGGGAGCGCACATTTTCCACCGTCAAGAGGCAAATAATTTAGCTTTATTTCATTCTCCCGGCCCTCAAAACAGTAGCCAAACAGTTCCGCAAGTAATCTGCTCCACGGCGATTAATGACCATAACAAGGAATATCGAGCGGCCAGAGACTTAGGATACCCAATTTTTCACCGTAGCGACGTTTTAGCGGCTTTAATCGCTGATTACGACAGTATCGCCGTTGCTGGAACCCACGGAAAAACCACCACTAGCAGCTTAATCGGTTACGTTTTGTTAGAAGCGGGATTAGACCCCACGATCATTGTCGGTGGTGAGGTGGACGCTTGGGAAGGTAACGCTCGTCTTGGTCAAGGTCGTTTTTTAGTGGCCGAGGCCGATGAGTCCGATGGTTCCTTAACCAAGCACGCCCCAAAAATCGGCGTAATCACTAATATTGAGCTAGATCACCCGGATCATTACCAGAATTTAAGCGAAGTTATCGATACTTTCCATGAATTTGCCCATCAGTGCCAGATTTTAGTCGCTTGTTTAGATTGTGACACGATCGCCGAGCATTTCCGTCCGACAATTAGTTATAGTCTCGATCCCGAAAAAGGTGCGGATTACACCGTCAGCGAGATTATCTATGAACAGGGAATGATGAAAGCTTCCGTCTGGGAAAAAGGCAGTTATCTGGGACAAATGGAAGTGAAAATCCCGGGGCAACATAATATTAGTAATGCTTTGGCAGTGGTTGCTATCGGACGTTATCTCGGTTTAGAATTTGCTGTTATTGCCGATGCGATCGCTACTTTTGCCGGGGCAAAACGCCGTTTTGAACACAAGGGAGAAGCAAATGGCATTACTTTTATTGATGATTATGCCCACCATCCTAGCGAATTGTTAGCCACTTTAGCGGCGGCAAAATTGAAGGTAGAAGGCAAACAGTACCAACGTTCGATCGCTATTTTCCAACCCCATCGCTACAGTCGCACCACTACCTTTTTAGAGGAATTTGGCTCCGCTTTCAGTTCCGCCGATGTGGTAGTCTTAACGGATATTTATAGTGCCGGGGAAGTGAATATCAATCACGTCACCGGGCAGCAAGTGGCTGAACAGGTGAAAAAACACCATAAAAACGCCTACTATCACCCCGAATTGAGTTCTTTAGGTCAATTCCTGTTAGAAATTCTCCAACCCGGCGATTTAGCTCTGTTCCTCGGCGCTGGCAATCTCAATCAAGTTATTCCCGAAATGCTCTCTCTTTACTGCGAACAATTAGCAGTTAGAGTATAGATTCAGTTATCAGTTATCAGTGATCAGTTATCAGTTATCAGATTTGAGTTTTTAAGTGAGCAGTATTAAATAGGGTTTGCTGAATAAATGTGAAATGTAGGCAAGGTAGGGGTTTTGTGGCTTTTCTTGCGAAACAGGTGTAAGATTTTGAGAGAATCGTCGTTCAAAACCTTGCGTCTTCATCGGCCCGCGTCCTGTAGGGGCGAAGCATTCGGGCAATAACCTATCGGTGAAACCGCAGATTTTCTATCCGAATGCTTCGCCCGTACTTTTTCAGCAGACCCTAAATAAGTAACATGATCGTTGGGTTTCATGCTTCAACCCAACCTACGTTCTGCTCCCCATCTCCCCAACCCCCAAGTTATAATTCATAATTCATAATTTATAATTTCCAACCCCTAAAACCCTATGATTAAATCCTCTGTTTCTCTAGCTGATTTCACTTCCTACCGGGTGGGGGGAAGAGCGCAATGGTATGCCGAACCAGTTAATCTAGAGGAATTAAGAGAAGTGTTCGCTTGGTGGCAATCGCAAGGGTTGCCCTTGACTGTTTTGGGGGCTGGTTCAAATTTACTAATCAGCGATCGAGGTTTACCCGGACTTGTCCTCAATACTCGTCATCTGCGATCGAGTTGTTTTGATGCCGAAACTGCTACGATTACAGCAGCGGCGGGGGAACCCCTGCCGAAAATAGCTTGGAGAGCGGCAAAACGGGGCTGGAGAGGCTTAGAATGGGCAGTGGGTATCCCCGGTACGGTGGGGGGTGCTGTGGTGATGAATGCGGGGGCGCATACCTCCTGTGTGGCGGATCGATTAGTGCGGGCGCTGGTATTAAATCCCGATGGTCAGTTAGAAACTTTAAGCAAAGAAGATTTAAATTATAGTTATCGCAGTTCTTCTCTGCAAGGGGATCAACGTTTAGTTATCGAAGCCACATTTCAGTTAGAAGCTACCGATAATAGCGAGGAAATAATGGCAATTACTACCCATAATTTACGCCATCGCAAAAGTACCCAACCCTATGATCGTCCTAGTTGTGGTAGTGTTTTCCGCAATCCTAAACCACAATATGCTGGGGCTTTAATTGAAGAAATGGGATTAAAAGGTTATCAAATTGGTGGGGCGCAAGTATCAGAATTACACGCTAATTTTATCCTGAATATTGGTTCAGCAAAAGCCTCGGATATTCTGCGTTTAATTCGTCATGTGCAGGAACAAGTGTTCGATCGCTGGTCCCTCTGGTTAGAACCAGAAGTGAAAGTTTTAGGGGAATTTGACGGGATTTAACTATTTTTCTCGATAACGGTTGAACTCAGCCACGATGGGATCGAGTGCGACGGCAAATATTTTTATAATCCTCTAGCATGGTGCGTTCCCCAAAAATCTATTGGTGGAGCAGTAGGAGCCACATTAGGGAACGCACCCTACAGCGATGGGGATCGTACTGACAGTGGGCGCAGTGTAACGGTCTAGTTATGCCGTCTTCGCTTGTGAAGTTAACTTAAGCAGTTCATTAAGCTTATTTTTTAAGTTTTGGGATGCCATAAGCGGATTGTAAACTTCTCCTGCGTAGGGTTGCCAAACATAACTAGAACTAAAGGGGCGCAATACTGACAATATTCCTAGCTCTTGTTCGAGTGGTTTTGCTAAAACCAGTCCTGGGATAGATAAGTTAGATGATTCTTCGATAAGCTCGCTGTAAGTTCTAAATTCATCGACTTCAACACCAACCAGTGCATAACGGAATGGGGGAGCAAATCGTAGGGACTGATATAGTAAGATACCTAACTCTGTCATTGAATATGCACTTTCAGGGCTGTCTATTCCCACTTCGCTAAGATTACTTGGTGAAACACGACACCACCAATTTTCTTCTATGTCTTGGAATATATCTGTGTGACACTGGCAATGGCGACCAGTTGACAGCAACCATGATACTCCCTCAAAATGCTGAGCAAATTTATGGGCGTTGCTCTCATCCGAACCACATTCTGCCGATAGACTAAATATCCATGCCATTTTGATAGCCTCCCATTGTGTGTATGCCACTAATCAACCTTTTCCCAATATTTTTGGGTGTTTGCCAATGCTGCCTCGTATTTTTCTAGAGCCATTGTAACTCTTGGCATGATGCTAACGTGAGTTGGGCTATCTTGGACAGCCTGTAAATCCCCTGTGATATGGCTATCGTCAATTTGCCATAAAGGGTCTTTGCCAGTTCCACCAAAACTGGCAGGTTTGCGAAATGCTGGTAAACCTTCAATGGATAGGGCAACAGACATTCCCTTTGTGTCCCTAATGGCAACCGTTACAAGAGCGCCATGGAACTTACGCTGTGGCTCTGGTAACAAATAGCTTTGTTCATCTAGGCAACCTACTGGCATTTGCTGAATGTTTATATCGATATTAGGTCTAACCCCTAATAATCTGGCACTACGACCAATTTTGGGTCTGTTGTTTTGCTCTGCCATGCCACGATAGTAGAGTTTCGCCATCACCCACTACTTGTATTTTACATTAGGGGTCGAGAAAATCGTCACCGACCTCCCCTCCCATTCAGAACCGTGCATGAGACTTTCACCTCACACGGCTCCTAGTTTGATTGTTCCCTTGTTAAGGATACAGCTTGACTTCTTTTGGTTTGGTCTAGTATTATC
>NZ_JAPZSR010000293.1:0-1003 GCF_027531875.1 Microcystis sp. LE19-84.1B
AAAACCGAGAATCCTGTTTATCACCTGTTCCGATTCCCGTATCGATCCTAACCTAATTACCCAAGCGGAGGTGGGGGAATTATTCGTAATTCGTAATGCGGGAAATATAATTCCTCCCTACGGAGCAACCAATGGTGGTGAGGCTGCATCTATAGAATATGCTATCAACGCTCTCGGCATCGAGCAAGTGATTATCTGCGGTCACTCCCATTGTGGAGCGATGAAAGCTTTGTTAAAATTGCAAAGTCTGGCCGATGAAATGCCTTTAGTTTACAATTGGTTAAAACAAGCAGAAGCTACTCGACGTTTAGTTAAGGATAATTACAAGGAACTAGAAGGAGAAGAATTGATCGAGGTGACAGTAGCAGAAAATGTTCTCAATCAGTTAAGTAATTTGCAAACCTATCCAATTATTCGTTCCCGATTACATCAAGATAAATTGTCCCTACACGGTTGGATTTTTCGGATTGAAACCGGTGAAGTTTTCGCCTACGATCCCATCCTACACGATTTTGTCCCTCCCCAGCGATCGATCCTATTGAGCAACTTTATCTTTAGCAGATAGCCACATGGTTATTAAAGAATTAATCTTCGTGATCTTCAAAAGGATCGCTTAATTCTACTGCTGGCGGTCCAAAAGCGGTATCAATATCTAAAGCGCTAATCCCCACCAAAGCGGCAGCGATCAAAATACCCAAAATTGTTGCAGTTTCCATAAAATAAAATTTGCTTAGATACAGTTTGTATCTTATCTTAACAAAATATAACCGATCTCGCCGCCAATAGCGATCGCTAATCTGGCCAGTTGCATTGCTGTTATCTCATGCCCGATAATGCTGAAAGGATCGAACTAAACCAGAAAAATTATTATGAAGAAACTCCTACAGGGACTAGAAAAGTTCCAGAGTGGTTATTTTGATGAACATCGGCAATTATTTGAGCAACTCTCCCACGGACAAAAACCGAGAATCCTGTTTATCACCTGTTCCGATTCCCGTATCGA
>NZ_JAPZSR010000017.1:0-1724 GCF_027531875.1 Microcystis sp. LE19-84.1B
TGACAATCCGATGCTCTACAGGTTAACTTAAAATAAGTTGTTTGAGGTCGATAAACAATGATTGTCTTAGAAATGAAAGCCGTGGTCAAACCAAGTCAGTGTTCTGCCATTGATGAAGCTATTCGTACAGTACAATTCATCCGTAATAAGGCTTTAAGGCTTTGGATGGATGCTAAGAGAGAAGACAAAATCGATAAATATTCTCTCAATAAATATTGTGCAGTTCTCGCTAAACAGTTCAAGTTTGTCGATACTCTAAATTCTACTGCTAGACAAGCATCGGCTGAACGGGCATGGTCAGCTATTGCTCGTTTCTATGACAATTGTAAGAAAAAGGTTAAAGGTAAAAAAGGTTATCCCAAGTTTCAGAAAAATAATCGTTCTGTGGAATATAAAAACTCTGGGTGGAAACTATCTGATGATAGAAAGAAAATAACTTTCACAGACAAGAAAAACATTGGCACGGTTAAACTAAAAGGAACCAGAGACCTAAACTTTTACCCTCTAGACCAAATTAAACGAGTTAGGATTGTTAAACGAGCAGATGGTTATTATGTCCAATTCTGTCTTAGCGTTGATATTCGGGAATATGCTAAACCCCTAGAACCAACAAAAAGATGTGTAGGATTGGATGTAGGTTTAAAAGTTTTCTACGCTAACAGTGATGGGGAAACAGTAGAAATACCGCAATACTATCGCAAGGCAGAAAAAAGATTAAACCGACTGAATCGGAAAAAATCTAAAAAGTTTATAAAAGGTCAACCCCAATCAAACAACTACCAAAAAGCTAGAAACAGATATGCTAGAAAGCATTTAAGAGTAAGTAGGCAACGTAAAGGCTTTGTCGAAAAAGAGGCATTGCGCGTCATTAAATCTAACGATTTCATCGCTTACGAAAACTTAAATATTCAAAGCATGGTAAAAAACTCTAAACTAGCTAAATCTATTAATGATGTGGCTTGGTCAACTTTTCGACAATGGTTAGAATATTTTGGTTTTAAATATGGTAAGGCTACAGTAGCAGTACCACCCCATAACACGAGTCAAAATTGCTCTAATTGTGGTCAAAAAGTCCCTAAATCTCTATCTACAAGAACCCATGTTTGTCCCCATTGTGGCTATGTAGAAGATAGAGATATTAACGCCGCTATCAACATTCTCAAAAAGGGACTAAGTACCGTGGGACACACGGAAACTAATACGCTTGGGGAGAGATTCCCTCTGGTTTGGTTGGATACGTCCTGCCAGATTAAGGAAACTCAGTGAACCAAGAATCCCTCGCTTAAGCGCGATGGGAGTGTCAACAGATCGCTTTTAATCTGGCTATGGAAATCTTTGAACTGTCTAAAAAGTTTCCTGGGTCGGAAAAATATTCATTAATTGACCAAATTCGACGTTCTTCTCGTTCTGTCTGTGCTAATTTAGCGGAGGCATGGCGTAGAAGACGATATAAGGGTTCATTTTTGCTGAGATTAAATGATGCGGAAGCAGAAGCGGCAGAAAGCCAAGTTTGGTTAAAATTTGCTGTTAAATGCCAATATTTAGATATTGAGACTGGTAGAAAACTTTATGGTCAGTATAATAACCCACATTCCGCACCCTAGTCGTTGAAATCAAAAGTTGCTCTAGCCCTTGTATAGTAAGACTTTTAGCGATTACTAAGAATTATGAAGTGTCACACTCTAGTCAGCGATCGCCAGCTTAATGAGAGTTTCTCTCAATAA